>JAOUEG010000003.1 GCA_029858845.1 Chloroflexota bacterium
TGATCGAACTCCAGTGACCGTTACCGTCACCGGGCGCGTCATCCAGGCCGACGGGCGCTCGAAGGCCTACCGCCCGCTCCCGATCGCCGAGCGCAGGATCGCCGTGCGGACCGGGCTGGACGCCTATGCGGCGGGCGACTACTTCCTCGCCCATGAACTCCTGGAGCCGGCGTGGATGGGTACCGCCGACCCGAACGAGCGCGCCCTGATCCAGGGCCTCATCAAGCTGGCGGCCGCCGACGTGCACAGCGTGCGGGGGAATCCGCGGGGTGTCGTCCGGAACCTGGAGGGTGCCCTCGAGCGGATCCGCCTGGCGGCGAACGCGGCTGACCCGGCGAGCGAGCCGAGCGCGGTGCCCGATGACCTCGTGCTGGGGGCTCTCCTGGCGGACGTCGAAGCGCGCCTGTCGCGCGCCCGTCGTGGTGATCGAACGGACCCGATCACCCTGGTCCGGGGTCGCTGATGCTCCGCCGGCCGAGCCTGCCGTCCGTCGACCCGATCGAAGCCGAGCGACGTCTCCGTGAGGAGCCCGTGCCCCCACTGCTCGTGGACGTTCGGGAGGTGGGCGAATTCCGCACCGTCCGGGCTCCCGGTGCCATCCTGATGCCGATCTCCACCTTCCTGATGCGCGTCGGGGAGCTGCCGCCAGAGCGTCCGCTACTGGTCATCTGCCATTCCGGCAATCGGTCGGCGTCCGTGACCGGCTATCTGATCCAGTCCGGCCGCACGGACGTCACCAACGTGGCAGGGGGGATGCTTGCCTGGGAGCGCGCCGGTCTGCCCACTCGACGCGGCGCCGTGGGCCCGGACGAGGAGACCGTTCCGCGCTGATCGCTCCGCCTAGCGGCGAAGGACTCGCCGGATCATGCCTCGGGCCTGTTCCTGGTGGGCGAAGGCCCATCCGATCACGATCAGGATGACGAAGTTCAGCGTCCCGGCGCCGGCCGCATTCAGGTATCCCAGCTGCTGTCCGATCTCCCCCTCGATCCTGAGACCCGGGATGGTCACGCCAGCGATGCCCGCCTGGAAGAACGGACTCAGCGGGGCCACATTCGCACGGGCGCTGCTGGAAGTCGGTCCCTCGCCCGTCTCGCCGCCGATCAGGATCGCATTCGGTCCGGACAGGATCGGGCTGGCACCGACCAGACCGAACGGGAGGTCGCTGGCCTCGAGGTGCTTCCACTCGGGCAGTTCGCCGTCGGCCGTCGGTGTGGCCCAATAGAGCTCGCCGCGAGGTCCGTCGGCATCGGCTCCGCCCACAAGGTAGAGCGACCCACTGGCCGCCCAACTCGCAGCGTTGTCCCTGGCGCCCGGCAGATTGATGGAATCCGCAACGGCCCACTGGACGACCTTGCCCTCATCCGGGTCCTCCGGCAGGCCCGCCGCCGCCGGCAGGCCGATGCTGCCCCGTTGCACGGCCCCGACCGGACCACTGGCATCGTGGCCGCCCCACAGCCAGACGAAGTCGCCCTCGATCGCGGCGGCGCCGTCGGCTTGCGGACGTACGAGGTCCGCCTCCGGCTCCCAGGCCTGGAGTGCGCCGTCATCCGAGAGTGGGCTCTTCCAGACGGTGGCGACCGGGCCGTCGGGGCCCTCGCCGCCGATCAGCAGGATGCCGGTCGGCGCGGACGTCGCGGCTGCGGCGGCGCGGCCCTCCGGCAACGTCAGCTCCTCGGGAGCGGTCGTCCACTCGCCGAGGGCGCCGGTCGTCGCATCCGGCGTCAGGGTGTAGACCGTCGTGGTCGGGGCGCCATCAGGCCCGAAGCCGCCGATGACGTAGACACTGCCGGACGCCAGCAGGACACTGGCGTGGGCGCGCGGCTCGGGCAGCGCCGGGCCCTCCGTCCACGCGTCGAAGTTGCCCTGGCCGGACAGCTCGGCGACGTAGACCGTTGACTGCGGGGTCGTGCCATCCGTGCCGCCGATGTACAGGAACTTCGTCCCGAGCTGGATGGCGCTGCCGTCGGTCCTGGGGGCCGGCAACGCGAGCTCGGCCGGTGACGGGTGCCATGGTGCGACCGCGCCGACCGGGGCCGGGCACGGCAACGTCTCGTTCTCAGGCGGGCACAGGTTGACCGGCGACCAGACAAGGACCCCGAGCTCCACCGTTCGATTGACCGTCAGGTAGTACGCCCGGTCCGGAATGTAGCCGAGCATGATGATGATGATGACGAGCCAGGTCGCGGCCTTGACCCCCGCCCAGGCCCAGCCGTCCGCGTCGAGCGCACCGAAGAGCGCCCGCTTGCGCGGGACCGTGCTGCCAGCCTCGAGAGCCTGCTGCGCCATCGTCCTCCATCCTCACCGGCCCTCGCGGCCGGGGTTCATTCGGCGGTGATCGTCCCGGTCATGTTGGGGTGCACGGAGCACAGGAACGGATGTGCTCCCGCCGGCAACGCCGGCACATCGTAGGTGGCTTCGGCGACCCCGGTGATGATCTCGCCGCGCATCACGCTGCCGCCCGAGGCATCCTTGATCTCGACGTTGTGGGGCACCCCCACCTCGTTGTTGGTGAAGTGGATCTGGAACGGCACGTCGGCCGGGACCGTGAACTCGCTCGCGTCGAACGCGGCACTCGAGCTGGCCGAGATCTCGAGGACCGTGGCCGCCGGCTCCACCGGGGCGGCAGACTCACCGGCGGGACCGCCCGGAGCCGGGCTCGCCGGCGCCGTGAACTCATCCTGCCAGCACGCCGGGTAGGCCGTGGCGTTCGGTTCCGGCTTGTAGTTCGGGTCGCGCCAGCCGGTGAATGTCATCACCTCGCCCGTGATCGGGTCGAGCTTCGGGTCGAGGAGGTGTTCGTCCCGGACGATGTAGGTCTGGTCGTCGGTCGCCCGCAGGAAGGCGATCAGCTCGTCCACCGCGCGATAGTTCAGCGGTCCGGGCGGCGTGCCCGTGTCGGCCCAGACCGGCATGAGTGACTTGGCGTTCCCGCACGCGTAGCGGCCGCCGACCGTGAGGATCGTCCGCAGGTAGCCCTCACTGAGGTGAGCGAACAACTTGTCCTGCCGACTCAGGGCGGGGCCGATGCCACCTTCCCCCTGCTCGCCGTGGCACCGGGCGCAGTTGGCCTCGTAGATCAGGTACCCGCGCTCCACCTTGGTCACCTGCTGTGCGGCGGCCTCGGCGTCCAGGCGCGGTTCGGTGAGCCCGAGCGGGCCACCGAGCTCGTAGAACCAGTAGATGGCGGTGAAGAGGATGACCACGACGACGGCGAGGAAGCCGACCCATCGTGCGTTGGACGACTGGCGCACGACCTGGGCTGCCCGCTCGGGCGTGAGCTCGAACGTGCGCGTCGACGGCGCCGACGTGAACCGCTCCACGGGCGCGGCCTCGACCGGCGGGCGAGGAACGGGCAGGCGCTCGTCGGGCTCGGGCTCGTGCGCCTTCGGCTCGCGTCCGGGCTCGTGGGTCATCGGATTCCTCGGTCGTGGGACATCGTCATCGGCGCTAGATGCAGCCCGTCGGCGTGCGCGGCGGGATGAGTCCAGGCTGCCCGAGGGCGACCGGGAGCGGACCGAGCGTGATCTTCCCGGTGTTGACCGTGAGGACGCCCTTGTCGTCCACGGTGATCGAGAACCGATCCATGCTGCGTGGCGCGGGGCCGTAGGCCGCGCCATCGGCCTTGATGCCGAGCCGGTCATAGCGCGAGCCGTGACACGGACACTCCAGCCAGAAATTCCGCTCGCACGGGTTCGGCTTGCACCCGAGGTGCGGGCAGCGCTGGTACAACGCCCGGACGTTCAATGCCGTCCCGTCGCCGGTCTGATCCTCGCCCGGCAGGAAGCGCTGCTGCGCCGGGTCGACCAGGATGACGAATGCCCGCGCCTCGGCGTAGTACGCCGGGAACCCCTCGTCGATCGGGAGCGTGGAGTTCGCCGTCTTGACGTCCTCCAGGGCCCCGATCTGGATCGGCGCGCCAAAGCCGCCGGCAAGGTTCGGCCAGATGAACCCGATCGTGCCGGCGCCCACCTCCAGGAGCCAGAGGCCGATGCCGGTGCCCAGCGCGACGCGCATCAGCTGGCGGCGGGACAGCCCCTCGACCTGCTCCTTGCGAAGCGACTTGATCGCTTCCTTGGTCAGGGCGCCGGGCTTGGCAGCGGGCTCGACATGGTAGTTGCTCATGCTCGCTCAGCGGTCCTCATCTGACGCGGGGTCACAGGGCGAAGTACATGCCTGGGGCGGTCACGTACGGGATCACGAACGTGTAGCCGGGGCCCCGGAAGAAGATGCCGACGAAGGTCAGGGCCAGACCCAGGATGCAGAACATCGTGAACAGGATCACGGCGGTCTTGCGCTGCGACGGACGGATGGCGAGCACGTCACCGCGATCCACGTACGGGATGAGCGCGGCGCCCACAAGCACGAAAGCGGGGACGAGGACGCCGGCGACCGTGGGATGGAAGTACGCCAGCAACTCCTGGAGCCCCAGGAAGTACCAGGGTGCCTTGGCCACCGCCGGCGTCACGTTGCCGTTCGCGAGCTCTTCGAGCGGGGCGTTGATGAACAGGCCCATCATGAGCAGGAAGATGCTCATGACCCCTGCCGCCAGGAACTCGATGGTCAGGAGGTGCGGCCAGGTCATGACCGTGTCGTCCGGCTCCTTCTGGACCCGGACGACGGCATCCTGCTTGACGAGGGCGAGCAGCCGGTAGGGCCGCGCCGACATCGGGACGCGCTGCTTGTCGATCTCCGTCCTGCGGGTCGGGTCGACCGGCAGGACCTCTCGGCGCTCGGGCGGAGCCTTGGTGTCAGTCATGGCTCACAGCGGCCCACTGATGCCACCGTCCTTGCGGATCCGCCAGAAGTGGACGGCCAGGAAGATGGCTGCCACGAGCGGCAGGACCATGATGTGGAGCACGTAGAACCGCAGCAGGGTGTTCTGTCCGACCTCCACACCACCGAGCAGGATCCGCGAGACCGGAGTATTGAACAGCGGCGCATAGCCGCCCATGTTCGTGCCGATGGTGATGGCCCAGTAGGCGATCTGGTCCCACGGCAGCAGGTAGCCGGTGAAGCTCAACATGATCGTCAGGAAGAGCAGGACCACGCCGACCACCCAGTTGAACTCGCGCGGCGGCTTGTAGGCTCCGTGATAGAAGACCCGCATCATGTGCAGGAAGACGAAGAAGACCATCAGGTGGGCGGCCCACCGATGGATGTTGCGGGTGAGCAGCCCGAACGTGACCTGACTCTGGATGTCCAGGATGTTGTCGTACGCCTGGGCCGCCGATGGGACGTAGAAGAACATCAGGTAGACGCCGGTCACGGTCAGCACCAGGAACAGGAAGAACGACAAGCCACCCAGGCAGAAGGTGTAGGCGAACTTGACGGCGTGCTGCCGGACGCGCACCGGGTGGATGTGCAGGAAGACGTTGTTCATCACGGCGTACGCGCGCGAACGCTCGTCGCGCGGATACGGCTGACGGAAGATCGATCGCCAGACGGGACTTCGGCGGATGGTCTGATCCACCCGCTCGAGGAAACTCACCGGGCTCCTCCTGCGACGCCGGGCGTCCCGGCGAGTTGCGCGTCACGGTACGACTCCTTGTAGAGCCGTCCGTCGGTCGAGATCTCCTGGAGCTCGAACCGCTCCATCGTAATGGCGTCGAAAGGACATCGCTTGACGCACAGGGCGCAGCGGATGCAGCGCTCCTCGTCCAGGATCATGGCGCTGCCCTGCTCCCAGCCGTACGCCTCCTCCAACTCCGGCAGGACGCCCTCCGACTTCAGGGCGTTGATGTCCACCATGTGGATGACGCCCTCCGGGCAGACATCCGCACAGGCGCCGCACAGTACGCACCGGAACGGGTCGAACCAGATGTTGTAGTTGCACATGAGGCACCGGGTCGACTCCGCGACCGCCCCATTGGCATCGAAGCCGAGCTCCACCGGGGTGTTGAAGTTCACCACCGGCTCGGTCGAGGGCATCCGGGCCTGGAGCGGGACCATCGGGATGTGCTGACGCGGCAGGACATCGTAGAACTCGGGCATGTCGTGGCGCCACGAGCTCGTGATCTTGACGTTCGCGGCGACCGTGACATCGCTCCGGCCGGCCAGGTAGCGATCGATCGCGTAGGCCGCCTTCTTGCCGTGGCCGGCCGACTCGATGAGGGTCGTGGGTCCGGTCACGAAGTCGCCGCAGGCAAAGACGCCCCGGACGTTCGTGGCATAGGTCGCCGGATCCACCTTCACGCGGCCACGGTTGATCTCGAACCTGGCCTCCACCGGCAGGAGCGTCAGGTCCGCGGCCTGCGAAACCGCGGGGATGACCGTCTGTGCCGGGACGACGAACTCGGAACCTTCGATCGGCACGGGCGATCGACGCCCAGATGCATCCGGCTCGCCGAGCCGGTTGCGGATGAACTTGACGCCGGCAACCTTGCCGTCCTCGCCGATGATCTCGATCGGGCTCGCGAGGAACTCCATGCGAACGCCCTCGCGCTCCGTCTCGCCCAGCTCTTCCTCGTCCACGACGAGCTCCGAGCGGGTCCGGCGGTAGGCGATCGTGACGTTCTGGGCGCCGTGGCGCAGGCTCGTGCGCGAACAGTCCATCGCCGTATAGCCACCACCGATGACGACGACGTCGTTGCCCACCTCGAGCGGTTGCCCGAGATTCGCCTTCTTCATGAAGTCGACGCCGTAGTCAACCCCGTCGAGCTCGCCGCCGGGGATGTCCAGGGCGACCGCATCCATGGCGCCGGCCGTGATCGCGATGGCGTCGAAGTCGCGCTGGAGCTGGTCGAAGGTGATGTCAACGCCGATCGTGGTGTCGAAGACGAAGGTGACGCCCAGCCGCTCCACGAGGCGGACGTCCATCTCGATCGCCTCTCGGGGCAGGCGGAAGGCCGGCACGCCGATGAGCATCGTGCCCCCGGCGAACGGCAGGCTGTCGAACACGGTGCAGCGGTAGCCCTTCAGCGCCAGCTCGCGGGCCACAGCCAGCCCGGCCGGTCCGGCGCCGACGACGGCGACGCGCTCCGATCGAGGCGTGATCTGCGGCATCACGTCCGGGATCCCCGATGCCTCGTGCCATTCGACCAGGAAGCGCTTCATCGCGCGGATCGCGAGGGGTCGATCGATGTCGCCGCGACGGCAGGCACGCTCGCAGGGCGCGGAGCAGACGTACGAACACATGGCGGCGACCGGGTTGGGGTCACGCGACAGGATGTAGCCCTCCTCGAACCGCCCCTCGGCGGCGAGGTTCAGGTAGCCACGGCAGTTCGTCCCGACCGGGCACGCTTCCTGGCACTCGATGTTGCACTGCAACCAGGAGGCATCGACGGGCTGGACGAGAAATTCCTGGGCGGGATCGATGGCCAAGCGGGGCACGTGCCTTTCAGGGGGTGTCGGGCTCGGGCGTGGACTCTGGTGGGCTGCGTTCGCCAACGCGGGGGAATCTACCATCCGCGTCTTCGGCGCTGCAAAGCGCGCCGGAGCGATCCTGGCAACTCGGGCCAAGCGGACGGCCAGCGGACGGCATGCCGACGCAAGTTGACGGTCGGAATGGTCGCAGCTACGCTGGCCGCGATGGTGCCGTCGCTCGTGGGACCGGGACTGACGCGATGACTGCCGCGTGACCGCCTCCGAGTTCGTGTTCCTCGGCGTCGGCCTGCTCCTCGGCGTCGCCGCCGGGGCGGCGCTGGTCGAGATCCTGAGGGCGCGCCCGCCCGTACCGCGCGAGGTGCGCGTGACGATGGCGCACGATGCCGTCCCGCGGCGCGCTACAACCCTGTCCGACGATGTCTTTACCCTGTCCGGCACCGAGCCGGCGCCAGGCGGCCCAGCCGATCGCCGGATGCAGCCCGCCGGTCCCCCTCCCGGGATGACCGATCGCCGAACGTCCGTTCGTTCCGCGGCACCGATGGCCCTGGCGCTCGGGCCGGCGAGTGCGGGTGCCGGCGCGAGACAGCTCCCCGCCACCGGACGCGCCGTGAGCTCGGCTGACATCGATCGGGTCCGAGTTCCCGTCAGTGGCGGCGCGGACCCGATGTTCGACGCCTTCCGGGCGGAGACCGCGGCCAGCGCGGCTGCCGCGATGCGCGCCCCCACGATCACGGCAACCATGGACCGCCCCGTCGCACAGGCGACATCTGACACAGGGGATGCGCCGGGGAGCGGCGCGGCGTCGCCGGGAACGGCCGCGTCCCCCGTGGAGCCATGTGCCGAGCAGCGCCGCGTGGCCGACGAACGGTGCGAGCTCGCCACGCGGGCGCGGGCCCAGGCGGCCACCGCCGACGAGGCGCACCGGGCGGCGCAGCGGGCCTACGACGACCATGAAGCGCGCGCTGAGCGGGCGGCGACCGCCACCGATCCCCGCGCCATCCGCCGCGCAAAGGATGAAGCCCAGGACCGATTCCGCGCGGCCCGTTCCGGTGCGTTGACCACCGAGGCCGTGGAAGCTGCCGCTCGCGCTTGGCTGCTCGAGATCAACCGGATCAACACGGAAGCGCGCGACGCGGCCGCGACCCTGACCCGCGAGCGAGAGGCGGTCCGGGTTCTGACCCTGGACCTGGAGCGCATCGCGATGGAGGCGGAGGCATCGAGGATCGCGGCCGAAACGGCCGATGCCGCCTGCCTGGCCGCCCGCGAAGCGGTCGCGGCCTGCGAAGAAGCAGCCAACGGGGCGATGGATCCGGCCCAAGCCGTGCCGTCAAGCCCGGCCGTCCCCATCGGTGGCCCCGGCCATGTGGCGTCGGACGGTGACGAGCAGCTTGCGACAGCTCTCGGGACCGGCGGCACGCCGAGGATCTTCAGGCTCGTTCGCGGCGATCGGACGGCGATGGTCGAACTGGTCGAGGCGATGGCCGGCGACAACCCGGATGACCGGCGCCGCTGGCAGATCGCCCTGTCTGACCTGGTGGACGCCATCCTTGCCGACAGCATCGCGGCGACGTCCCTCGAGTTCCCGACGGACCATCCATTCTGGGGCCCGTTCACCCTGGCCCAGGATCGCGATATCGCGAGCGCACTGTCGTCGCTGGGATACCGCTTCGACGGACTTGGTGGTTGGACCGATGGACGTGTCCCGTCGCAACGCGATCTGTCCCTCGCCGTCGGATATGCCGGCCTCGACCCGATGCGCATCCGCCACTGGCCGACGGAGGATGAGATGACCGAGCTCTACCGGGACGTGGCCGTCGCCGCGGACGAGCGACTCGCGGGAGCTGCCGGTGATCTCACCCTCGGGGAACTTGTCTCGATGCTCGGCCGACGCGCGGATGGCCTGGCCGAGGTCTGGAATCACTGGGGCCGACTCCGGCCCCTCCTGCTCGAGGGCTGAGGCCGGCGGAACGATGGGCCGACCTGGTCCCTAGTCCTCCTGGGCGCCGGGCAGCGCCTCGCCGACGTGCGCCGGCCCTTCGTCCTCGTCGTCGTCGATGACGACCACCCGAAGCGCCTCCGCAGCCGGTACGCCCACAGCGGCGCCCTCCTCCGCCGCCCAGCTCGTGATGCGAGCGGCGAGCGCCTCGGCATCGTGGATCTGGCTGCGGTGCTCCCCCAACGCCGCGAGCTTGCGGTCGAGGGTCGTGGTGATGTCCACCCAGGCATCGGACCGATCCGACCAGAAGAGGTAGAGCCGGCGGACGCGATGGGCCGCGAGGCCGGCACGGGCCAGCGAACGGAACGCCATCGGGTTGCGGGCAGCCGGGTAGACAGCATCCACGGCAGCCAATCCGGCCGCGCGGTGGTCCGCGTGGTTGACGCCTCCGCCACGGTAGAACAGGGTCTCGGGATCCGTGGCGAGGACCGCGTCCGGCATGAACGTGCGGATCTCGCGGACCAGCATCTCCCGCAGCACGAGGTCGTTGACGAGCGCGCCGTCCGGCTGGTGCAGGAAGGTGACCCCGGCGTAGCCGATGACGCCGGCGGCGGCCCGCTGCTCGGCCTCGCGGACGGCGGCGAGCTCGAACGGATCGGCCTCCGGATCCTCGCCGCCCTGATCGCCGCTGGTGCAGCACACCAGCCAGCCGGTGGAGCCCTGGTCGATCCAGCGGGCCGCCGTCCCGGCCGGCCCGAACTCCGCGTCGTCGGGATGGGCGGCGATGACCATGAACCGAGCGGGCCGCCAGGCATGCGGACCGACTGCCTCCCCGGGAGCGGCTGTCGTCTGGTCGGGCTCAGCCACGGGCCCAGCACTCGACCGTGCCGATCGATTTGCGAGGGCCGACGGACGACGCTACATTCTGCCGGAGGCTTCGCTCGTCTCCCCCCACGAGCGAAGCCTCATGCGCGCCCGTGTTCACCCCGCCGACGACCGGAGCTCGTCCAAGGCGGCGACGACCTCCGCCGCGTGGCCTTCCGGCTTGACCTTCGGCCAGGTCCGCGCGATGCGGCCTTCCGGGTCGATCAGGAACGTGGATCGCGCGACGCCCCAATAGGTCTTGCCGTAGTTCTGCTTCTCGACCCAGGTCCCGTAGGCTTCCGCCACGGCATGGTCCTCGTCGGCCAGGAGCGGGAACGGAAGGCCGTACTTGTCCCGGAACGCCTGCTTGCTGGACGGCCCCTGCGGGCTCACCCCCCAGACGTCCGCGCTGCGCTCGGCGATCGCCCGGTCGGCGTCGCGGAACTCGCATGCCTCGACCGTGCATCCGGGCGTGTCGTCCTTGGGGTAGAAGTACAGGACGGTCCAGCGGCCGCGCTGGTCGCTGAGGCGATGGATGGTGCCCGAGGCATCCGGCAGGGCGATCTCGGGCGCTACGGCGCCGACGGCAGGGATGCTCATGCCTCAGAGACTAGCAGGGGATTCGATGACGATCAGCCGACCGTCGCGAACCGTCACGGACGCAGTGGCGGCGATCCGGACATTGGACAGCCCCCGTGATCGCCCCTCGACCAGTACCTCGTCGCGCAGTGGGTAGTGCAGGCCCAGCGTCGAGATGCCCGTCACCGCCCCGCCCCACGGCAGCAGCGAGACGACGTCGCCGATACGCCCCTCGAGCACGAGCGAGGCCGCGGCACCGGTCGGGTCCGGAGCCCGCAGGCAGCGGACCCGGGCGCCCTGGTCGATGAGTCGGACGTCTCGCCCCCCGAGCTCGTCCATGGCGAGCAGGGCCACGTTCGCCAGGGCATGGTCCAGCCGCGGCCCGCCCAGGGCTCCGACGATCGTGAGCCGCGTCGCGCCGCGGTCCAGGGCCGCCCGCACGGCGAGCTCGGTGTCGGATTCGTCCTTGTCGGGACGGGCGAGCTGGACCGCGATCCCGGCGGCGACGAGTCCGGCCAGTGCCTCCGCGTCAAGGGAGTCGCCGTCGCCTACCCAGAGGTCCAACGTCGTCTCGAGGCGATCCGCGTGGCCGGCCCCGCCGTCGGCGGCCACCACGAGCTCGATGTCATCGTTCCAGCCCGGCCAGGCACCATCCAGTCGCGCGCGCGTCGGCGCCTGTCCGGCGGCAAGGATCAGGGCGTGCATCCCCTCAGTCTAGGAGTCGACCGGGGGGCCGATGCTAGACTCCAGCCGTGCCGGATCCGCTCGACCACCCTGCCGTCCGACGAGTCCGCGACGCGGCGCTCCGCAAAGGGGTCACCCTGGATGTCGTGGCCTTCGATGAGTCGACCCATACGGCGGCCGAAGCGGCAGCCGCCCTCGGGGCGGACCTGGGCCAGATCGTGAAGTCGCTCGTCTTCGTCGCCCCGCGCGAGGAGGGCGGCCTCGAGCCGATCATCTGCCTCGTCTCCGGACCGGATCGCGTGGACGTCGCGCGCCTGGCCGCGGTGGTGGGCGAGGCGGATATCCGCCGGGCGACGGCGCGGGAGGCGGACGCGCTCACCGGGTTCACGATCGGCGGGATCCCGCCCATCGGCCACGATCGTTCCATCCGCGTGATCATGGATCCGCACCTGGGCCGGCACGCCACCGTGTGGGCGGCAGCGGGCCTGCCGACCGCCGTCTTCGAGGTGCCCCCGGCAACCCTGAGCATCCTCGCCAACGCAACGGTCTCCCCCATCACCGAGGAGCGGCGCGCCGCCGACGTGGAGCCGCCCGGTCCCCTGGCGGCCCAGGGTAGCGGGGCGTGACCGGAGCCACGGGCTCGACGACGCGCGAACCTCGCAACTCCACGGTTTCGTACCCGGGGGGACTTCGCGGCCGCTGGCGCTGGGGCGGCAGCGGGCAGGCCGCCGAGGTGTTCGCGCTGTCGGAGGCAGGCGGCACGCTCGTCGACCTCGGGCCGCGGGTGAGTGGCGATCCTGACGCCCTGTGCCGCGCCGAGCTGCGGCTCGAGGGACCGAGGGGGGCCTGGACAGCGCGCTTCGCCTCGACCATCCATGACGATCCGCGAGCCGTGTACTGGGACACGACAGGCCTGCTCGTCATCGCCTACGGATTCCACACGTTCGGCCTCGACGCCGCCGTCGGCGAGTCGCGTTGGGAACATCGCTCGGCGACGCCGCTGATCGCCCTGTTCGCGTCGCCGCGTCTGGACCATGTCGTCGTGCAAGCCGAGCTCGAGACGTTCGCGCTCGAGGCGGACGGGACCGTCGCCTGGCGCATCGCCCATAGCGACGTCGTGACCGCGGCCGAGATGGTCGCGGGCCGGCTCGTCCTGACCGGGTTCGACGGTCAGCTCAACGCGGTCGACCCGGACTCGGGTCGGTCGTCGGCTTGATCCGGACTGTGGACGGCCGGTGGATAAGTCGCACGCCATCGGCGAATCTGGTGGACGGGGCCCATTGACCGACCGGGACTCCGAGCACTAGCGTATCCATTAGCCCGGAGGGGCCGAATGACACTAACGGCGGCGATCACATCAACGCCCATGTGTCGTGGAGGTTCCTTCGGGCCTTTCCGTGCCCGGCGCGTATCATCGCCGCCGTGATCCCCCTGATTCCCATCCTTGCCGGCCTCGTTCTCTTCCTGGCCGGCTTCGCCATCCTGCGAACCTTCGGTCCGCGATACCGCGTAGGGCGCCTGCTCGCGGCCACACCGATCGTGTCGATCGCCCAGGCACTGGCGCTCGCCGACGACGCGGCCCGCTACGTCGGGATCCGCGGAAGGATCGATTCCGAGAACGAATTCGAGGACGAACTGCACCGGCCGCTGGTCCTGCGGCGGACGCGGATCCAGCAGCGCCCCGGCTCCGACTGGGAGACCGTCGATGAGCAGCTGGACGTGGTCGACTTCGACGTCCGCGAGGGCCTGGACGCCATCGCGGTGGATCACGCGGCGCTGGACGTCGGCCTCATCGTCGTCCCGCGCGAGTCGATCGGAACCGCGGCCGACGTTCCCGACCGAGTCCCGGGTGAGATCGCGCCCGGGACGCCCGTGCGGCTTCGCGTGGACCTCGTATCCGCCGTCGAGCATGCCATCGTGCTCGGCGTCCCGACCCGGCGCGACGGCGACGACCGACCGACCATGTCGGCCGGCCTCGGTCGCCCGCTGATCCTCAGCACGCTCGAGCCTTCGGAGGCGATGCGGGTGCTTGCGGAGGACCACGAGCGCCGCCCGCTCGCCGCCGCCATCGCCTTCGTCGCCGGGGCGCTCCTGCTGGCGGCGGGGCTCCTGTGGGCAGCCCTGGGTGCTGTCACCGGAACGGCGGCCGCCGCGAGCCCGGTTCCGACTGCGGCCGTGGGTGGCGATCCGCGCAGCAGCGGTGCCGGTCCCGGGCTCGTAGGCGAGCCCCTCCTGGCCATCGGCCTGGTCATCGCTCTCGGCGTGCTCGCGACCGTCGCGACGCTCGCGTATGTCCGTTTCACCGGAGGCCGACGGGCCTGACGGAGGCGCCGAGATCCCGACCGGGACCTTTCACCTATTGTCAAGAACTGTGAGCTTGGTAGCCTCGCTGCCGTGGACCTCACAGTTCTTTCCCGACAGTCGTGAGTACGAGTCTGCCGTCACGCCCCAGCGACGCGACCCTCTCGGTCACGAAAGCGGCTCGCCTGCTCGGGGTCCATCCCAACACCGTTCGGGCCTGGAGCGACGCCGGCCGCCTGCGCTACTACCGGATCAACTCCCGCGGGGATCGACGCTATCGGGCGGGCGACCTGCATCGATTCCTCGCCGCCGCCGAACGCCCCGCTCTGGATGCCCACCGGACCACCGGCGGACCCCGCCGCTCATTCGGGCCGGGCTCGATCGCGGCCGCCATCGAGATGGGCCAGGCCAGGTCGAGCGTCCAGATCGGCGTGCCCTCCTCCGATGGGCTCGATCCCGTGTCGGGCGAGCGGCACAGGCGCGACCTCGCTCTGCTCGACCGCATCGCCCGGTCCGCGCTGGGCGGCACGGACCTGGTTTCCGAACTCCGTAGCCTGGCGAGCGAGATCCGGGATGCGCGCGGGCACGTGCTCGTGGCCGTCTTCGAGCGACGAGACGACCGCATGATCGCGCGTGCGACCGCGGTGGGGCCGGGATCCGTCGTCCCGAAGCTCCTCGACCTGCCGCTCGGGCACGGTGTCATCGGCCGGGCCATGGATGCCGCAGGGGCGGGCGTCAAGTCGGGTCGCGCCGCCCGCGAAGCGGCCGTGGCGGTCATCGCCGACCGCCACGAGCGGGTCACGGACACCATCCTGCCCGGAGACCGCTCCGAGCTTGCGGTGGCGATCCCGGGCGCCGATGGCCCATGGGGAGTCCTTCTCATCGTCGAGGATGGAGCGGCAACCCTCGGGAGCCCCGACCAGGACCTGGCGACCGTCCTCGCAGACGCGATGGGGGCGATCATCGCCATCCTTCGCCGCCAGGACGACGTGACCCACCTCCTCCACCGGGCGGAGGCGCTCCGCCGGGTCGCGCGCGACATCGGCAGCGGCCTGGATCTGGACCGGATCCTGGCCGGCCTGGTCGATCATGCGATGGTCCTGTTCAGGGCGGACCGTGCGGCCGTCTTCCTGCGCCACGGTCAGGAGTACGCGGCCGAGGTCAGTCGCGGCCTGTCCGCCAGCTACCTGGACGTCGCCCGCAAGACACACGACCGTACCCTGGCGTCGTCGGCCATCGCCGAGCAGCGACCGCTCTTCTCGGTCGGCTATCGAGACGACCCGCGTGGCGCCGATGTGCGATCCGCCGTCGTCCAGGAGGGCTTCGACACGCTGTGCACGGCGCCACTCACGGACGGGGCCGACCTGCTCGGCCTGCTCAACCTGTACCACGACAGACCGCACGTCTGGACCGTGGATGAGCTGGACACCATGGCGGCGCTTGCCACGCAGGCCGGCGTGGCGATCCGGACGGCCCAGAACTTCCAGCAGATGGCGACCTGGACCGCGCAGTTGCAGTCGATCCAGCAGCTCGGGGCGCGCCTCAACCATCTCTCGAGCGTCCGCGAGATCGGCGTGGCCATCGCCACCGAGCTCAGGCAATTGATCGACTACCACAACGTCCGCGTCTACCGTGTCGTCGAGGACGAGCTCGTGCCGGTGGCGATGCAGGGACAGATCGGCGAATACGGCGATGAGACCACCGAGCAGCTCCGCGTCGCCGTCGGACAGGGGATCACCGGTTGGGTCGCCGAGCATCGCATCGCCCAGAACCTGCCCGACGCGGCGGCGGATCCACGGGCGAACACCGTCCCGGGTACCGAGGACGACCTGCCCGAGTCGATGCTCCTTGCGCCGATGCTGTTCGAGGACGAGGTGCTCGGCGTGCTGGTGCTGTCCAAGCTCGGCCTGCAGCAGTTCCGCGATGACGACCTCCGCCTGCTCGTCATCTACGCGAGTTTCGCCGCCCAGGCGATGGCGAACGCCGACACGACGGAGCGACTGCGCGCGCAATCGGCGGCCCTCGAACGCCAGCTACGCAGCCAGCGGGAGCTCATCGGCATCACGGAGTCGATCCTGACCACGCTGGATGCGCGCGCCGTCCTCGAGGGCATCACGGACCGGCTGGGCAGCCTCATCGTCTGCGACAACATCGCCATCGAGGTCGTGGACCCGGGCTCCGGCCTGCTCCGGCCGCTGACGGCACGCGGCGTCCACGCCGCGCGATACCTGGAGCCCTGGGAGCCCGGCGAGACCGGCGCAGCGACGTGGGTGGTCAGCCACAACGAGCCCGTCTACATCGCCGACGAACGGGCGGACCCGCGGGTCAACCAGTTCCGCACCACGGAGCCGGCGGACGGCAGCCTGATCCTCGTCCCGCTGCGCGGGCGCGCGGGTGCGATCGGCGTGCTCACCATCGAACGGCTGGGGATCGGCAACACGTTCGCCCCCGAGGAGTTCGACCTGGTCAAGCTGTTCGCGGCCCAGGTGTCGATCGCGCTCCAGAACGCCGAGATGTTCCGGGCCGTCGAGATCCGGGCGCAGTCTGATGCCCTGACCGGGCTGCTGAACCACGGCACCTTCCACGAGTATCTCGAGCAGTTCGTGCGCGATGGCTCGCCCTTCGGCCTGATCATGCTGGATCTCGACGACTTCCGCGATGTGAACAACACGATGGGTCACCAGGCGGGGAACGATCACCTGCGGCGGATCGCCGAAGCCCTCGTTGGCGCGGGCCGCGAGGCAGACCAGGTCTTCCGCTACGGTGGCGACGAATTCGCGCTCCTGCTACCGGGAACGGACGCGGACGGGGCCGCCCGGGTCGCCGAGCGAGCGCGACGCACCGTGAAGGGCGTCGGGTCGTCCGTGACTGCCTCCATCGGTGTCGCCACCTTCCCGACCGACGGCACCACGGCGGATGCGGTCCTGCTTGCCGCGGACCGGGCCTGCTTCGTGGCCAAGCGCGGTGGTCGGGACCGGATCGCCACGGCGGCCGAGGGCCTCGCCCTTGCCCGGGAATTCCTCCCGCAGGCGCCCACCCCGGTCGATTCCGAAACACACGTCCTGGGCTAGGCGGCCACCGTCACCGCGCGATCGTGGCGTGCGTCACGATGATGCAGATGCCTGTGCGATCACGCCTCACGAGCCGCCTGGCCGCAGCCTTCCTGGCCGCGACCCTGCTGTCGACGGCCGGGTGCGCTCCGTCGCCGGCCGCGTCCCCATCCTCGCTCCCGCCCGTGACCGCCAGCCCGACCGTGACGCCGCAGGCCAGCCCGACCGGTCCATCGCCGTTCGCGTCGTTCGTCCGCCCGACCCCCACGCCACTGCCCACGTTCCTCGTCTACGTCGTGCGGCGGGGCGACACGCTCACGTCGATCGCACGGGCGTTCGACACCACGCCCTTCAGCATCGCCTACTGGAACCGCGAGGCGTACCCGACGCTGGATCCGGACTCGGACGCGTACGAACCCGACAAGATCCAGACCGGATGGAGCCTCGTCCTCATCCCGAACGTGATGATCGACGACTCGGACCTGCCCGCCGCGACAGCCACGCCGCCGCCCGCAGCAACGAGCCGACCGAGCCCGACGCCCTCGGCCACACAGCCCGCGACCGCCGTCCCGAAGCCGACCGCTGGGCAGGCCAGCATCGTCGTCCGCCACGGCCCGCGCACCGCGGCGACGGTGGCGCTGACCTTCGACATGGGCGGCCGGCTCGATCCGGCCCTGGACATCGTGGCCTGGCTTGCCGAGGAGGACGTCCACGCCACGATCTTCCCGACCGGCAAGACCGGGACGACCACGACAACGGGGCGCGCCGTCCTGGACCGGATCGCGCTGCGGCGCGATCTGTTCGATCTTGGCAACCACACGTGGTCGCATCCCGATCTCCGGGAACTCGACGACGCATCGATCCGGGACCAGCTTGATCGGACCGATACGGCGGTGGTCGTCGCCGTCAACATGTCCACCAAGCCGTGGTTCCGACCGCCCTACGGAGCCCTGGATGACCAGATCCCGGCCGTGGTCGGCGCGGCCGGCTGGGGCTACACCGTGCTCTGGGACGTGGACACGATCGATTGGCGACCCGAGAGTGACGGCGGGCCGACGGCGGCCGATATCGTGGCCAAGGTGGTCGGCAACGCTCGCGGCGGTTCGATCGTCCTGATGCATCTGGGCGGATACCACACGCTGGAGGCGCTGCCCGGGATCGTCGATGGGCTTCGCGCGAAGGGTCTCACGCCGGTCACGCTCGACGAGATGTTCGGGTCGTAGCCGCCGTGACAGGCGCCCGGTCCCAGCGTCCCGCGGGCGGGGCGCTCCGCCGCCGACGCGTCGAAGCGGCGCCGGAGGAGGGGTACGGCGCCGCTTCGACGAAGTGGACCGTTCGGGTGGGGAGGAGGGTCCACCGTCGCGGTCGGAAGTCGGATTGCGTCAGGTCGGTGTGGATAGTTGGTCGATGACCTCGCTCCGGTCACTCCGGTGCGGTACGGGTAGGTTCGCCCAGGACGCCGTCGGTCGCGATGACCCGGCGGTCCCATGGCGCCCGGTACTTGCGGCGGCAGTTGCCTCGGGCGTCGCTAGACTCCACTCGTGCGTGTCCGCCAGTTCGAACTCCGCCTGATCGCGATCGCCCTCCTCGTCGCCTGGGCGATCGCGGCATCACTCGTGCTCGTCGCCTATCGCCCCGGCGGACCGTTCGACCTGGTGGTGGGAGCCACCTCCCTGCTCCCGATCGCGATCGCCGGGGCCAGCCTCGCATGGCCTCCGGTTGCCCGGGGGTCCGGCGCCTTCCCGTTGATGGTCGCCCTGGGTCTCGGCGCCCTGCTCCTGCTGCTGCCCTCGATCGCCGGCGTCTACGATCAGTTGCAGGCCCACGGTGCCCAGACACTCCTGCCGTCGCTCGAGGCGGCCTACCCGTGGTTCCTCGCTCTCGCCGGCACGAGCCTGTTCGCCGGCTTCGGGATCGCCCGTCGGGCGCTCGGTGGATCGGCGCTGCGCCCTCGCCGCCTCATCGCCGGGATCGGCATCGGATCCGTGCTCACGCTGCTCACCGCCGCCTCCTTCGCCGGCGTCGCCGTGGCGAACGAGTTCGCCTTGAATGACCAGCCCGGATCGGCGGCGGGATCACGGTTCGGGCCGACCGATGTCGGCGGCCAGCCGCCGCCCTGTGATGGCGACGTCTCCGCCGGACCTTCGGCCCGCGTGAGCACCCGGCTGGCCGGCACGATCGACCTTCGCTCGATCGGGTCAGTGGATCAGGGCGGCGTTCGCGACGGCGACGACTTCCGCTGGCTTGCCTACGTCGCGACGGACCGAGAACTGGGCTGGTATGGCGCCACCACCTTGGATGAGCGCTCGTGGACACGAGTGCCCGATCACGGGTGGCAGCGGGTCGCGAGCGACCTCGTCGCGGACCGCACCGTGGACCTCCGGGCCATCGAGGTGGCGCTGACACCCGGGTTCAGGGCAACGGCCGAGGACCGCGGAGTGGAGGTCATCGAGCGCGCGCCCGCGCGTCGCTGCCGGATCGCCGTCGACGGCGACGCGTTCTTGGAGGCGTTCCCGCAGGCGCGCTGGCTGGTCGGGGATGCCGACCTCGGCGACTGGCGCGGACAGCTGGACTTCTGGATCTTCCTCGACGGTCAGGTCGGCCAGATCTCGGGCAACCTTAGCGGCGAGGGCTTCGAGGTCGAGCCGGACGCACTCCAGGGATCGATCGACGTCACCCTGACGGCGACGCAGCGCGACCGGGATGTCGTCATCTATCCTCCGGGTCCATGACCGACGCACCGGAACGACCGTTCGGAAAGCGCGACCGCCTGGCGCGCATGCTGCGGGTCGTGGCGGTCCTTCGCGGCCACCCCGAGGGGATCCGCCCCGCGGAGATCGCGCGACGTGTCGGGGTCGCCACCCGGACCGTCTACCGTGATCTCACCGCGCTCGAGCAGGAGGTCGGGGTCGCGGTCTGGTCGGAGAACGGCCTGTGGGGCGTCATCGACGACGAATTCCTTCCGCCCCTGAAGCTCACCCTTGACGAGGCGATGGCCGTCGTCCTGTCCGCCCGGCTCATGGTCCGCTATGCGGACAAGTACGACCCGGATCTCGCCGCGGCGTTCGAGAAGCTCGAGGAAGTCCTTCCGGCGGCGCTGGCGGAGCACGTGGAGCGCACGCTGGACATCCTCGCGCGTCATCCTCGGGATGCGGCGTTCAGCGAGCATGTCCACCGGCTCACCAGGGCCTGGGCCGAGCGGCGGGTCGTGACCCTCGAGTACGAACCGGCGCGCTACGCGCCCGAGGCCGCGGCCCGGAAGGCCGTCGTACGGCCCTATCTCATCGAGCCCTCGCTCCAGACCCACGCGCTCTACCTGATCGGCTGGGACGAGACCCGGGACGGCTTGCGTACCTTCAAGATCGAGCGGATCCGCGATGTCGCCCTCACGCCGCGCCGGTTCGATCCACCGGAGCCGGGCTCGCTCGAGGAGGCGCTGCGCGGGGCGTGGGACATCATCGCGGACCAGCCTTCGACGGCCGTGGCGCTGCGGTTCGCGCCGGCCGTCGCCTCGCGGGTCATGGAGACCACGTGGCATCCGACCCAGCGCGTCGAGTCGGGCGCCGATGGGTCGCTCGTGTGGCGGGCGACGGTAGCGGGCACGATCGAGATCCGGCTCTGGATCCTCTCCTGGGGCGACGAGGTCGAGGTCCTGGAACCTGCCGCCCTGCGCGATGACGTAGCGGCCACCCACCGGCGGGCTGCCGCGCTGAACGGCGGCTGAGGGTACGCCGCGCTACCGTAGGCGCATGCCGCGCCACCCCTTCGTCGCCGTCAACCTGATCAGCGACCCGATCCACGGGTACATCGAGCTCACCAAGCGCCTCGCGTCGGATGCCTCCGCCGCAGCCGGGCTCCCGGACGAGCACGTCGCCGAGGAGGACCTGCTCGACACCGCGTGGCTCCAGCGTCTGCGCCGTATCAGCCAGCTCCAGAGCGCGCGATGGGTCTTCCCAACGGCTGAGCACTCGCGATTCACGCATGGCCTCGGCGTCATGCACGAGGCGGGGCTTTGGGCGCGCACGCTCTACCCGAGTCTCCGATCGGCCCTGGCCGTGACGGCGCCCGCCGAGCCCATCCCCTCCGAAGGGCTGGTCGTGGAAACGCTCCGCATGGCCGGCCTGCTCCACGACGTCGGCCATGGCCCCTTCGCCCATTTCTTCGACGACCACGTGCTGGCGAACTTCCACGCCCCGACCGATCCTCGCCGCGACGGCACGAAGCCGCTCACCCACGAGGACCTGAGCCAACGGATCATCGAGGATGAGCTCGCTCCCCTGTTGCGAGGACTCCGACGGGCACCCGGAGCCGTGGCCGAGCGCGATGCCTTCGCCGACGGTGAGACGCTCGATCCGCGGTGGGTGTCCTTCCTCGTCGCAAAGCCTGCCCTGGCCGACCCGTCCATGCCGCGCTGGGTCCGCTGGCTGGCACCGCTGCTGTCCGGGGTCTTCACCGTGGACAACCTGGACTACGTGCGGCGCGACGCGTACATGACCGGCCTCGCCACGGGCCCCGTTGACGTGGAGCGGCTGCGTCGCTACAGCTTCATCTCGGATCGTGGCCTGACCCTCTACGAACCCGGGATCGGCGCCCTGGAGATGTTCCTCAACGCCCGACGGTCGATGTACCAGCAGGTCTACTTCCATCGGACGGTGCGGGCGATCGACCTCGACCTCGCCGATGTGTTCGGGCCGTCAGTGCGCGCGATCTTCGGCGAGGAGTCGCCGGCGGAGCGGCTGGATGCCTACGTGGACCTCGACGAATACACCCTGCTTCATCAGGCGGCCCGCTGGGCGCGCGGCGAGGACGTCGACCAGGTGGGGCGGTCTGTCGCCGAGGCCTGGCGGGCGATCCTGCTCCGCCGGCCGACGTGGCGCTCGGAGGCCGAGGTGCGGGCGGACTACGAGCCCGATGCGTTCCCGGATGCGCTCGTCGCATCGCTCGGGCATGCCGAGCCTGGGAAGCTCGCCATCGACCTGGCCGTCATCGACACGCGACCGGCAGACGCGCGAGCGACGGACAGCCTGCTGGCACTCGAGGGCCGCGATGGATCGTCGCCCTCGCTCGCGGGCGTGATCGCGTCCATCCCGGCGTACTGGCTGGTCGGTCGGCGCTACCGGCGCCGCGGCGTCATCTCGCCGAATTGACGGCCGCGGACGGACTCGCGCTCGGGGCGGGATCCGGGCTCTTGCTGGGCTTCGGTCGATCGGGCAGGACGAGGAGCGGATCGACTCGGGCGATCTGCGCCTTCGGGACCTTCATCCGCTTGACGACCGCGGGATCGATGTCGAACGTCGCGGTCTCGATCGGGCTGAACAGTCCGTAGTGGAGGTGGCAGCCGGACGCCCGGCCCGTCATGCCTTCGTACCCGAGGAACTGGCCTGCCTTCACCTGCTGGCCCTTCTTCACGACGACCTTGCTGAAGTGAGCGTAGATGCTGCGATAGCCGTTCCCATCGTCGATGACGACGACGATCGGCAGCGTCGGATAGAGCTTCTTCTCGTCCAACCGGTCGAGGTACGGCTGGATATCGCCGACCCAACCCATGACGTGGTCGTAGTGCCGGTTCGCCGCGAGCACGGTGCCAGCATGTGCGGCAACGACGCGGTCGCCGCAGAACGTGGCGAGGTCGAGTCCGTCATGGAACTTCTCGCCGTCGACCATCCGCGATCCCCACGGCGTGGGCCCGAACGGGAGGGTGATGCGACCGCGGGGCAGTGGCCATCGATAGCCGGTGAGTGCGGAGACAGGGAGTGGCGTCGGGTCCGCGGTCGGCGTCGGAGCGGGCTCCCGGGTCGGAACCGCGGACCCTGCCGGTGGGGACTGGAAGCCGGCTCCCATCGGGAGCTCCGACGCAGGCGGGCCGTCCGGGGCAACGCTCGCGTCGCCGCCGATCGCCAGACCGGTCCCGACCGCGCCGGCCACGGCGCCGACCGGATCGAAGGATCCTCCATCCCACGACGCCGAAGCCGCGAACCCCGCCGCGCCGAGGACGCTCGCGGCCAGACCGATGCCCAGAACGCGGCGCACCCGCGAGCCGCTGCGACGTTCGGACAGCGGGCGGGGCAGGTCGTCGAGGGTCGACGAGGGGCGACCAGGGCGCAAGGGCATCGCCGTATGGTAGGGGGCGCCACGGAACCGGGCTTGGCGCGGCCGACGAATCACGGGTGTCGCCATCGGTGGGCGGCGCCATGTACGCGGTATCATCCGCGAGTCCGCCCGTAGCTCAGTGGATCAGAGCGACTGACTTCGGATCAGTAGGTCGGGGGTTCGAATCCCTCCGGGCGGGCCACTGTTTCACGCACGATTCGGCCCCCGGCGGACATCCGCCGGTACGCGAGTTCGCGCGCCCTTCGACGGCGCGCCAGCGACTCGCTCCGTCGCGACCGGACGTGGCTACGTGAACGGCGACTCCATTGGGTTCCCGTAGCGGTCGGGCCGCCTGGGCAAGGCCTGTGATTCGAAGGCGATCGTCGCGAAACGGCGGCGGGGCAGTCGTCTCGGCAGCGATCGCGGCCAGGAGCGCTGTGACCGTCGCCGCCGCGAAGAACGTGCGGCCCTAGCGGCCGAGCACCAGGCTGAGGATCGCCTCGTCGAGCCCGCCGGTTTCGGATCGTGCGTTGATGACGGCCCGCTGGAACACCGTCCCGACGATCAGATCGAGCAGAAACGGCACGTCCGCATCCGGCGGAAGATCGCCGCGAGCCACGCCCCGTTCGAGCGCGGCTGCCGCGGAGGTGCGCCACGGGTACACGATCTCATCCCGGAACGTGAGCGCCATGGACGGGTCCTCGTCCAGGTTGGCGATCACGGCAAGCATCACGATCGCCGCGAGCCGATCCGAGAATGTCCGGATCAGTTGCCGCAGCGCCATCTCGAGATCGGTGCGGGTGCTGCCGGAGTCCGGGACGATGCCGATCGCCAGGTTCTCGGCGGTCGCTTCCAGCACGAGAGCGCCCTTGTTGGTCCAGCGACGGTAGACCGTCGTCTTTGAAGTGCCCGCTCGCGCCGCCACCGCGTCGATCGTCAGGGCCGGGTAGCCCTTCTCGAGCAGCAGCGAACGCGTCGCCTCGAGGATCGCCTCGTGCGTGCGCTGGTTGCGAGGGCGGCCTCTTCGGGATGGCTCGATCACGGTCATGGA
>JAOUEG010000120.1 GCA_029858845.1 Chloroflexota bacterium
TCGTCCGGCAGGCGCCCGGTACCGAAGGAATCCACGGACATGCTGATCGGACGGGCGATCCCGATGCCGTAGGCCAACTCGACCTCGAAGCGGTCGGCAAGGCCGGCCGCGACGACGTTCTTGGCAACCCAGCGGGCGGCGTACGCGGCCGACCGATCCACCTTGGTCGGATCCTTGCCGCTGAAGGCTCCACCCCCATGGCGCGCCATCCCGCCGTAGCTGTCCACGATGATCTTGCGCCCCGTGAGCCCGGCGTCGCCCATCGGACCGCCGGTCACGAATCGCCCGGTCGGGTTCACGTGCATGACCGGGTCCGTCTGGCGCAGCTCGCGCGGGATCGTCGGCAGGATCACCGCGTCCACCATGTCGGAGCGCAGCCGCTCGGCGCGGACGTCAGGGTCATGTTGGGCGGAGAGGACCACGGTCCGGACGCGCTTGGGAACGCCGAGCTCGTATTCCACGGTGACCTGGGTCTTGCCATCCGGGCGCAGATACGGCATCTGGCCGGACTTTCGCACCTCGGACAGGCGTCGTGCCATCCGATGAGCGAGAGCGATGGGAAGCGGCATGAGCTCTGGCGTCTCCCGACAGGCGAAGCCGAACATCATCCCCTGGTCGCCGGCACCCAGCTCGAACGCGGGCGCGGCATCATCACGGACCTCGAGCGCCGCGTTCACGCCCTGGGCGATGTCCGGCGACTGCTCCTTCACGGACACCAGCGTGCCGCAGGTCAGGTAGTCGAAGCCGTAGTCCGCCCGCGTGTAGCCGATGTCACGCACCGTATCGCGGACGATCGCCTGGAAGTCCACGTAGGTGGTGGTGGAGATCTCGCCGAGGACCATCACGAGTCCGGTCGTCGTCGCGGTCTCGCAGGCCACGCGAGCGTCCGGATCATCGCGCAGGATGGCATCGAGGATCGCGTCCGATACCTGGTCGCACATCTTGTCGGGGTGACCCTCGGTCACCGACTCGGAGGTGAACAGGTACTGATCGCTGTCGACGATGCTCACGGGTCCCTCGCGAACGTGGATGATCCGGGGGAGCGTACCATCCGGGCACCGCGGGACGAGGCCACCGGTCAGCCGCCCGAAGGCGGTCGGCCGTGTCCCTGCCATGCTGCGAGGCCCGGCAACTTCAGCTCCGGCAGATCGTCGGCCAGGGTGAACCCGAATATGGCCGCGAGGAAGCTCAGCATGGCCTCCGCCGTGCGTCGGATCGCCGCGGAGCCCCGGAATCCATGGCCCTCGCCGTCGAAGGCGATGTAGGCGTAGGGGATTCCTCGAGCGGCCAGGGCTCCGACGAAGGCCTCTGCCTGGCTCGGCGGAACGACCCTGTCATCGAGCCCCTGGAGCACGAGCACCGGACAGGCGACCCGGTCCAGGGCGTGGATCGGCGATCGCTCGCGATACCGGTCGATGGCCGCCGGGTATGGGCCGACGAGGGTATCGAGATACCGGGCCTCGAACTTGTGCGTGTCCTGGACGAGCATCTCCAGGTCGAAGACGCCGAACCGGCTGATCCCGGCCGCGAAGACGTCGGTGGTTGTCAGCGCTCGTAGCGTCGTGTAGCCGCCGGCGCTGCCCCCCTCGATCGCCAGTCGCGCAGGGTCCACGTCGCCTCGGTCCACGAGGTAGCGCGCGGCCGCCACGCAGTCGTCCACATCGACGACGCCCCAGGTGCCATCGAGCGCCGAACGGTACTCGCGACCGTAACCCGAACTCCCCCCGTAGTCGACATCCACGAAGGCGATCCCACGACCGGTGAACTGCTGGATCTCCAGGCTCAGGCCGCTGGAGGCGTTCGAGGTGGGGCCGCCGTGGACATGGACGACGAGGGGTGGACGCTCACCCTCGGGACCGATGATGCCCCTGGCCGTCGGCGGGTAGTAGAGCGCATGCCCGACCCGTCCGCCCGACGTCGCGAAGGAGATCGCCTCTGCGACCGAGATGTCGGCCGGGTCGATCTTCACGGAACTGGATCGTCGGTAGAGACCCGTTGGGTCCAACGTCCGCGGATCGATCGCCACCACGGCTGGGGCCTCGGTCGGCGAGCCGGCGATCGCGATCACCACGTCCGCCCCGACGCGCAGGCCTGTGAACTCGGTGAAGCGGGTCTCCACGTCTGCCACCTGTTCACCCGGCCTGATGTGGAGCAGGCGGTCCCGCCCGTCCGAACGTGCGGCGGCCACGATGGAGCCGTCCGGCAGGAATCCGTAGGAGGCCATGCCCAGCGTCCAGGCCGGATCGGCGAACTCAGCGTTCATCGGTGCGATCGGCTCCAGGCGCGGTCCCGGTGCAAGTCGATAGAGGTTCCACCAGCCACTGCGATCGCTGACGAGATGCAGGACGCCGTCCGGGGACCACTCCGGCTGGGCGATCGATTCGTCGTGCCCGCCGGCAGCGAGGTCCGATCGATCCAGCATGCCGTCACCGAGGACGGGAGCGACCCTCAGGCGCGTCGCGAAGAAGGGCATGTCCGGTTGGTCCCACTCCAGCCAGGCCAGTCGACGGCCGTCCGGCGAGAGGCGCGGGGCAGCCAGGAAGTCCGGGCCGTCCACGAGGATCCGGGGCTCCCGGTCTCCATCCAGGGGGATTTCCACGATCGTCGCGACCGGTTGGCCGCGTCCGCGGTGATCCTCGCGAACCGCGATGAAGCGCCGGCGCCGCTCATCGAACCGGAGGTCCGCATAGCGCCACGCCCCCTCCGGTGTGATCGGGACGGGCACCCGGTCACCGGGGTCGAGGCGATAGAGACGGCCGTCTCCACGATCGGAGAACACGACGGTGCCGCCGGCCGCCGTATACGCCCCCCCACCGTACTCGTGAACGCGGGTCCGGACGTCGAATGGGCTTGGCGTGAGATCGGACGTGGTCCCGTCCCGATCGCGTCGCACGAGGACGGAGCGGCCGCCCTCCGACGGGCGGCTCTCGACCCAGTAGACGTCGTCACCGTCGATCCACGGCTCGCCGAGCCGCACCGAGTCGACGGTGAGAGCGTCGATCCGCAGTGGCGACGGCCACTCCCCGTACGGGACGATCGCCGGCGCTCGCTTCATGTCCGTGGTCCCGTCCCGCATGTTCGAACCCTAGCGCGTCCTGTCCCGATCGGCCGAGCAGGCGCCTGCCGGGTCACCGGCCGCGGCCATCGCGTCACTGGCCGTTGCCCGATCGGAAGGAACCGGTGGACCCGGATCGACCTTTGACGATCCACTCGAGCGCCGGTCCGACGGGCGTGGAGGATCAGGTGCCGTGCTGCCAGGACGACACGTAATCCGCCTGCTCCGCGGTCATCGGCTCGAGCTCGATCCCGAGCGCCGCCAGCTTCAGACGCGCGACTTCGGCGTCGATCGCCTCGGGAACGACGTAGACCCGCGGCTCGAGTTCGGCATGGTGGCGCGCGACGTACTCCGCCGACAGGGCCTGGTTGGCGAAGCTCATGTCCATGACGGCGGCCGGGTGGCCTTCGGCCGCGCCCAGGTTCACCAGTCGCCCCTCGGCGATCAGGTTGAGCTTCTTGCCACCGAGGTCGAACTCGAGGACGTTCTGGCGGACCTCGCGAACGTGGCCCTCGGCCAGCTCGCGCAGAGCGGCCAGATCCAGTTCGGCATCGAAGTGACCGGAGTTGGCCATGATGGCGCCGTCGCGCATGGACTCGAAGTGCTCGCGACGGAACACGTTGAGATTGCCGGTCGCGGTCACGAACAGTTCGCCCCAGCGGGCGGCGTCCGAGTGTCGCATCACCTCGTACCCGTCCATGAGCGCCTCCAGGGCGCGCACCGGATCGACCTCGACCACGGCGACGTGCGCTCCGTGCCCGGCCATCCGGGAGGCGATCCCCTTCCCGACCCAGCCGTAGCCGGCGATGACGACCTTGCGTCCCGCGATAAGGATGTTCGTGGCCCGCAGGATGCCGTCGACCGTGCTCTGGCCGGTTCCATAGCGATTGTCGAAGAGGTGCTTGGTCTGCGCCTCGTTGACGGCGACGACGGGGAACCCGAGAGCACCATCGGCGGCCATCGCCTTGAGGCGGATCACGCCGGTCGTCGTCTCCTCGGTCCCGGCCAGGATCTCGCCGACCTGGGCTGGCCGTTCGCTGTGCAGGAGGGACACCAGGTCGCAGCCGTCATCCATCGTGATCTGCGGGTGGCCGTCCGCGATGCTGTTGAGGTGCGCGTAGTACATGTCACGGTCCTCGCCGTGGCGGGCGAACACGCCGATCCCGTACTCGGCCACGAGGGCGGCGGCAACGTCGTCCTTCGTCGAAAGCGGGTTGGAAGCCGCAAGCACGACCTCCGCACCGCCGGCCTGGAGGGTCCGCATCAGGTTGGCTGTCTCGGTGGTGACGTGGAGGCAGGCCCCGATCCTGAGGCCCGCCAGCGGCCGGTCCCGCTCGAAGCGCTCCCGGATCAGGCGCAGGACAGGCATCTCGCGCTCCGCCCATTCGATGCGGCGAACGCCCTCGGGCGCCAGGCCGAGATCGGTCACGTCGTGGGCGGGCATGGCGGTGGCGGTCATCGGCCGTGGGTCTCCTTGCGAGTGAACAGGCGGCGCAGGGGCGCCGTGAGGTCTGGCCAGGGCGATCCCAGGCGATGGATGAGTCGCTCCTCGAACCGGGTGTGCTCGGCATAGCCGAGCCGTCGGTAGGCATTGATGGCCGGCGGATTGTCGGCACGGACGTTGAGGACCACCTGGTCGCAGGTCCGGAGCAGTTCGCCGGTCACGGCTCCCGTGACGGCGGTGGCGAATCCGCGACCGCGATGGTCGACGTGGGTCAGGACGTTGCCGACCACCGCCAAGCGAGCTCGCGGACTCACGACGTGGGTACCGGCCGCGGCCACCAGCCGACCGTTGACCCGAAGCCCGTAGTAGACCCCGTCGGCGATCGCGCTCGAAGGCAGCCACGAACCGAAGCCGAGCTGGTAGAGCTTGTTGAGCTCGCCGATCTCGACCGGCAGCAGCCGCTGGACCGTAGCCGGATACGGTCGGAAGCGGGCGCGGTCCACCCACATCCGGACCATCTGGGGCCCCGGGTCGACGCGGTAGTAGGACTCGATCGCCGGGAGCATGCCGGCCTGCGCGGCGATGTAGGCCGCCCGCGGGCGGATCACGTCCCGCAGCACCGCACCGATCCCGTCCGCACGCCCCATCACGAAGAGGGGCTGCGGTGTCGGACCCGTGTACTCGAGCCCGACCGCGATAAGCTCGTCACCCTCGTACGCGGCCCCCCAGCGGGTCCGGGCGAACTCGCGTTCCTCCAGGTCGCAGATCGCATAGGCCGCGTACAGGCGGTCCCTGGCGAGAAAGGCGTGGAGCAGGGTGCGGTCGGTCGTCGGCCGGGCGACGGCCGTGGGGTGGCGCCCGAGGGCGATGGTCGCCATCAGGAAGCGATCCACTCGCCGAACGCCGGCGTGGCGGCTCGTCGCTGGACGCGGCGGGCGACCGCCTCGGCGAGGCTCTCGGCGTACGGGGCGCGCAGGACGCCCTCGTCCGTGATGATGCCGCCGATCAGTTCGGGCGGGGTCACATCGAACGCCGGGTTCCGAACCACCGTGTCCGGCGGCGCGATCCGGACGCCGCTGAGGTAGAGGACCTCGTTCGCCTTGCGCTCCTCGATCGGGATGGCGGCACCGTCGGCCGTGGCGAGGTCCACGGTGCTCATCGGCGCAGCGACGTAGAACGGGATGCCGTGACGGTCCGCGAGGACCGCGAGGGTATAGGTCCCGACCTTGTTGGCCGTAGCGCCGTCGGCCGCGATCCGATCCGCGCCGACGATCACCACGTCCACCTCGCCGCGAGCCATCAGATGACCGGCGGCCACGTCCGGGATGAGCGTGTGGGGCACCTCTGCCTGGGCCAGTTCCCAGGCCGTGAGGCGAGCGCCCTGGAGATACGGTCGCGTCTCGTCCACCCAGACATGCACCGGCCGATCGGCGAGCTGCGCCGCCTGGACCACCCCGAGGGCGGTCCCGTACTGTCCGCAGGCGAGGGGTCCGGTATTGCAGTGGGTCAGGACCTGGAGCGGCCGATCCGTCGGGAAAGGCAGCACCTCAAGGCCGAAAGTG
>JAOUEG010000121.1 GCA_029858845.1 Chloroflexota bacterium
AGGCCGAATCGATGACCAGGATCTCGTCGAGCAGCGGCACTCGGCCCACCATCTCGCGCATCGCCCGGTTGACGATGGGCCCGATCGTCTCCTCCTCGTTGAGCGTGGGCAGGACGAGCGAGATCGTGATGTCCTGCTTCTCCTTGAGCTGGACGAGCCGCCCCAGGTCGCTGAACTCGCCGTGATGGAAGTTCGATTCGCCGAACCAGCGGTCGACCCGGGCCGGAACGGCCCGAGCCTCCTCGGCCGCGCGATCGGCGGCAGCCAGGGTCTCGGCGCGGGCCGCCAGGGCATCGAACGTCTGGCCGCCGATCTGCTCACGGGTCTTGACGACCACCACGCTCGGCTTGGCGCGGGCGGCGATCGCCTCGGGCAGGGCCCCGAACAGGTACGAGTCAGTGGCGTCGGCGCCGGGGACGGCGGAGGCGCCCATGACCACGAGATCGGCCGTCTCGGCTTCGCGAAGGATGGCGTTGCGGACGTTGGGAGCTTCCCGCAGGGCAGCCTCACCGCGACCGTGCAGGTGCTGCTTGATGAACGCCGCGAGTGCCCGCTCGGCCTGGGCGCGGACGGCCATCGTGATACCGGGCGGGACCAGGTGGAGGACCACGACCGTTGCGCCGTGGTGACGGGCGATCGCGTCCGCGAACCGCACGGCGAGTTCCGCGTGGGGTCCCCCGCGAACGGGAACGAGGACCCGCTTGATCTTGCCGGAGCCACGCTGCTTGATGACGGCGATGTCGCTTGGCGACTCGCGAACGACCTCGTCGATCGTCGTCGAGAAGACGGTCGGACCGCGATTTCGACCTTCGGTCGCGGACGGCGCCTTGCCACCCCAGCCGAAGATGATGAGGTCGGCTTCCTGCTCGGCCGAGGCCTCGATGATCCCCTCGGCGGCGTGCCGTCCGATCCGAACCATGGGACGGATGGTGGTGCCCTCGGGCCCGTAGTCGAGGACCTTCTGGAGCAGGCGCCGGGCGTGCCGGGCGCGCGTAGCCCCGTCCGACAGGGGCACCCCCTCGGGCACCTCGACGATGCCCAGGGCCGTCAGTTCGCCCTGGCGGGGTGCGAGGATCGCGGCGCCGAGCCGGATCAGCTCCTCCGCCGTTTCCGGGTTCGCGACCGGGATGAGGATCCGCGCGGGCAGCGGCGATCCAGCGCTCATGCCCCGGAAGCCTCGGCGTCCTGCGTGCGCCAGCGGTCCACGAGATACGGCTTGAGCAGCTCGAACTCGCGTGCCTGGCGCTCGACTCGTTCTTCCGCCTGATCCGTGGTCACGTTGCGGTTCTCGATGACGAAGCTGCCGACGCGCCCGAAGTAGATCGGCACGAGAGCCGCGACCATCGTCTCCAGCGAGGGCTTGGGATCGCGGGCGGCGAGGACCAGGTCATACACGACCCGGGCCCACAGGTCGTCCGGGAAGTAGAACTCGCTGACCGCGTCCGCCATCTCCAGGGTCGTGGCCGAGGTCGAGGCGACGTCACCGCCGATCCCCAGTTTGGCCCGCGCATGATCACCCAGGTGCCCGGCCTCGGCGGCGAGTTCCAGTACGGTCTCGACCGACTCGGGCGAGAGCATCGACCGCCAGGCGTCCACGAGCGTGAGCGATCCGGCGTGGAACTCGGACAGGAGTCGCAGCGTGTTCACTTCCAGCGGCGGGGGGTCGATGATGCGCTCGAACCCGTACGCCGGGACGTCATGACTGCCCCGGATGTCCAGCCAGCGCTCGTCATAGCGCTCGGCCAGTCGGAGGATCGTGCCGACGACCTGACGGAACATCGGGCCGAGGTCGGCTCCCGGGTCCTTGGGGTCGTGGACCTTGGCCCCAAGCCTCGTCTGGCAGACGGCGAACCCGCCGGCCAGCGCCGATGTCGTCATCCAGATATCGATGCCGAACTTGCTGACGTCTTCGGTCCAGTCGTCGAGCGCGAGGTAGTGGCGGATGAGGTCGCCGCTGACCCCGAAGTCGCCGCCGATCGGTTGCCGGATCCGATGGCCGTAGAGGGCCCGCGTGAGCGGATACGTGACGGTGTTCGTGATCGTTCCGTCGAATTTGTAGCGCGAGTAGAGGGGCGCGGTGAAGTCGTAGCCACCCTTGAGGATGGGTCCGGCCAGGAGTTCGATCCATTCGGGCACGATGCTGCGCAGGTCCGAATCCACGACGACGAGCGCCTCGACCTCGAGCGCGGCGGCGATCTCGAAGATGGTCCGCAGCGCCGCGCCCTTGCCGCCGACGCCATCGATCTCCGGGTAGGTGAGGCTCACCCGTTCCAACCGGTTCGTCGGTCGCACCAGCAGGATCTTCTCGACGTAGTCGGGAGGCTCCGTCTCGATCACGACTCGGCTGGTCCCGTCGGGCGACCCAGCGTCGCTGTTGACGACCACGGGGTGCAGATCCGGGAAGTACTGGACGAGCCCCGCCTGCGCGGCGCGAACCACGTAGCCGATCGTCGCCGCGTTCTTGAAGCTGGGGATTCCGACCATGATGTCGGCCTTGCCGAGTCGCGCGATCTCGTCGCGGACCGCTGGGCTGAGGACGGTGTCAGGCACGTTCCAACCCTACCATCCCGTGCTGTCCGTGCGCTCCACCCGGGCTCGGGACGCCGCGGCCGCCGGTCATCCCGGGATCAGCGCCTCGGCATGTTCGACTTGGTCCAGTCGTGGGCCAATTCGCCCGACCGATAGCGTGAATTGGCTTCCTTGAGCGTCACGCCGGTGAACCCCTGCATCCGCCACGACCCGATCCAGGTGATGTACGGCGGGAGCACGTACGGGCCGGCGCGCACGAGGTCGTCGCCGGGGATGATCGCCTCGAGCAGGCGCTTGCGCTCCAGGAGCGGGACGTCAAGCAGCCACTCTCCGTCGAGCCAGAGGAGGTCGGTGGCGACGAAGTTGACGATGTCGTCGTCCTCGAACGTCCGGGCCGCATCCTCGGCCTCGAGACGCTTGCGCGCCTCTTCGGTCCGACTGCGCCGGATGCCGATCAGCGGCTTGGCCAGGAATTGGCCCACGGACGGCATGTCGTCCGCCCCGAGGTGGGGCGGCTTGTCGGGGAGCGGGACCTGCTTCGTCAGGTAGCCGTCGAGGATGACGCCGACGGCGGTATTGGCGATCGCTCTCGACAGGGCCTTGAGGACCGCGTCGTGCCCGGTCACGGGTTCGCCGTCTTCGTACAGCGCCGCATCGTCCAGCGTGGCGGCCGCGATCACCCGCACGCCCTGCCAGAGTGGCTCCACCACGGGCTGCTGGATGCGCTCCGGTCGATCGCGCCCGTACGTCTGCGGCCGGAGGACGGCGGCGAGCCGGATCGGTTCTGGGTCGGTCATGAGGGCATCGTACGCCCGTCCGGCGCGCGTATCATCCGCGCGTGGCCACCGTCGCCGAGCCCCGCGTCCCCGCGAACTCGCCCGGCGGCCTGGCCGGGCTGACGCCCAGCGGCCGCGGCATCGTTCCCGTCTCGTGGGCGCTGTACGACTTCGCCAACACGATCTTCAGTTACGCGGTCGTCTCGGTCGCGATCGGCCTGTGGCTGACCGATGAGTCCCGGTTCGGGGCGGGCCCCGGCCAGCTGGCCCAGGGGATCGCGATCGCGATCAGCGTCGGGATCAACGCGCTCGTGTCGCCGATCCTCGGCGCGCTCAGTGACCGGGGAGGCCGGCGGCTTCCATTCCTGCTGTTCTTCACCGTCCTGTGCATCGGGCCGACGCTGATCATCGGACTGTCGCCGGCGCTCCTCGGGGTGCTCCTGTTCATCGTCGCGAACTTCGCCTACCAGGCGGCGCTGATCTACTACGACGCGACGCTGGCAGTGGTGAGCTACCCGGCAAGCCGCGGGCGACTGTCGGGGATCGGCGTGGCGATCGGCTACATGGGGACGATCTTCGTGGCCCTTGTCCTGATCGTCCTCGGCGTCGAGGCGAACGGGATGTTCATCGTGGCGGGCCTGCTGTTCGCGATCTTCGCCGCCCCCATCTTCCTGGTCGTGCGGGAGCCGGCCACCGGCGCGCCGCCGATCACGCGCGCTGACGTGTTTCGAGCCCTGGGCCAGCTGCGCGAGACGATCGAGCACGCGCGGGCCGTGCCGGGCCTCGGGCGGTTCCTGGTCGGGCGCTTCTTCTACAGCGACGCCGTCAACACCCTGATCGTCGTCATGAGCGTCATCGCGGTCCGAGCCATGGGGCTGACCGAGAGCGAGTTCCTGATGCTGTCGCTGATGCTGACCGTGATCGCCATCCTGACCAGCTTCTTCTGGGGTTGGCTGACGGACCGCATCGGCCCCAAGCGGTCGCTCCTGATCGTGCTGGCGTCGTGGTCGGTGGGGCTGTTCATGGGCATCGTCGCACTCGGCATCCCGGGCACGACTCCCGGGATCGTCATCTTCGTGGCGGCCGGGGCGATCCTCGGCAGCGGCCTGGGGGGTGTCCAGGTGACCGATCGCGTCCTGATGATCCGCCTCTCCCCCGCGTCCCGCCTTGGCGAGTTCTTCGGGATCTACGGGCTGGTGGGCAAGGCCTCACAGGTGGTCGGGTCGCTGATCTACGGCCTGATCGTGTTCTTCCTCGTCGACCCGCTCGGCAACGGCGCCTACCAGATCGCGGTCCTGAGCCTGTTCGGGACGATGCTCATCGGCCTGTGGCTGGTGTGGCCCGTCCGCGACGATCTCCCCGGCGTCGGTGGCGCGACCGCCCTGCCGGTGACAGGCTCGCCCCTGGCCCTGGCGTCCGACGTCGTGCCGACCGTCGCCGCACCGCCCGTGGCCGCGCCGTCCGACCAAGCTGAGTCGCCCTGACCCCCATGCCTCGCCCTCCCGGCCGACGGCCCGGGCGCCGACGGCGAGCCGCGTTGCGGGCGCGTCAGTCCGGGTAGCCGGCCGGATGGGCCTGGCGCCAGGCCCACGCGGATCCGATCATCGCCTCCAGGGAGGATCGCTCCGGACGCCAGCCCAGGACCTCCGCCGCGCGATCGATGGCCGCCACGAGGACGGGCGGATCGCCCGCGCGCCGCGGCCCGACCGCGTACGGGATCGCGTGGCCCACGACGGCCTCCGCCGCCGCGATGACCTCCCGGTTGCTGAACCCGCCGCCGCTGCCGAGATTGCAGGCAAGGGCGCCGTCCGCGGTCCGCGGATCGTCGGGGGCCGTGGCCTGGATGGCCCGCAGATGGGCATCGGCCAGGTCGAGCACGTGGATGTAGTCGCGGATGCAGGTGCCGTCCGGTGTCGGGTAGTCGTCGCCGAACAGGGTCAGCGCCGGGCCTCCTTCGGCCGCGCGGAGGATCGCCGGGATCAGGTGCGTCTCGGGGTCGTGGTTCTCGCCGAGCTCGGCGGTCGCGCCGGCGACGTTGAAGTAGCGCAGGGTCACGCTGCGCAGGCCGTAGGCCGCGCCATACCAGTGGAGCGCGCCCTCGAACGTCCGCTTGGTATCGCCGTATGGGTTGATTGGTCGGAGCGGGGCGGTCTCGCGGATGGGGGTCGTCTCCGGCACGCCATAGACCGCGGCCGTGGACGAGAAGACCACCCGGTCCACGCCGGTCGCGCGCGCGGCCTCCAGCAGCGCCACGCCGCCGGCGACGTTGTCCCGGTAGTAGGTGCCCGGGTCGACGATCGACTCGCCCACGAGCGACCGCGCCCCGCAGTGAAGGATCGCCTCGACGCCCTCGGCCGCCAGCAGCCGTTCCATGGATGCCTGGTCGGCGTACGTCCCGACGCGGAGGCGGGCACCGGCAGCCACCGACGATCGATGGCCGGTGGTCATGTCGTCCAGCACGACGACATCGTGTCCGGCGCGGAGGAGCGCGACGACCGAGACGGATCCGACGTAGCCCGCGCCCCCGGTCACCAGGATGGTGGTCATCGCGGTGAACGATACGGGTTCAGCGACGACGCAGTCGGTCCAGCAACGAGCGGCGGGCGCGGGGTCGCGCAGCCGGTGGTTCCGCCGACGACGCGGTGGGGATCGACTCGGGTCCGGGCACCGTCGGCGGCCCGGGTCGCGACGGTGGCGCGGCAGGCGATCCGGACGGTGGCGGAGACGGCGGTCGCTGGGCCGGCATCGGA
>JAOUEG010000122.1 GCA_029858845.1 Chloroflexota bacterium
GTGGTCCTGGACGTGGACGTCAAGCCGAACCGCGGCGATGCGCTGTGCATGATCGGCCTCGCCCGCGAGGTGTCGGCGGTCACCGGCGCGCCCGTGCGTTTCCCGGAGACCGCGCCCGTGGAAACGGGCCCACCGATCGCCGGTCGGCTGCGGGTGGACGTCGAGGAGCCGTCGCTGTGTCCACGTTTCGTCGGACGTCACATCAGCGATGTCACGATCGGACCGTCGCCCGACCACATCCAGATGCGACTCATCGCGGCTGGCCAGCGTCCGGTCAGCAATGTCGTGGACGTGAGCAACTACGTCATGCTGGAGTTCGGAAAGCCCATCCACACGTTCGATGCCGCCGCGGTCCACGATGGTCGGATCATCGTCCGGCTGGCGCGGTCCGGTGAGCGGATGGAGACGCTGGATCACGTCGTCCGGGACCTGGACCCGGAGACGCTCCTGATCGCGGATCGGCGGGGCATCCTCGGGATCGCCGGTGTGATGGGCGGGGCAGACTCCGAGATCTCGGACTCGACGACCGAGGTCGTCGTCGAATCGGCGATCTTCGACCCCGTCAACATCCGACGGACCGCGTTCCGCTATGCCCTGCGGTCGGAGGCGAGCCTCCGTTTCGAGAAGGGTCAGGAGCATCGACTGGCCCGCCTCGGGGCCGATCGGACGGCTCGGTTGATCCACGAGTGGGCCGGCGGTCAGGTTGCGGTCGGCGCCGTGGACACGGATCCTGAGGAGCCGCGCCGCGAGCGCGTTGCCTTCCGCCCCGTACGGGTGGAGCGCCTCCTTGGCATGGACGTTCCAGGCGAGGAGCAATGCGCCCTGCTGCGGCGCGTCGGGGTCGAGACCGAACCCGCGGTCGCGGGCACCCGGATCCCGGTCGCTGCCGAGCCACGCGATCTCGAGGTCGATCCCGGCGATGCCTTGGTGCTCGTGGCCGTGGTGCCATCCTGGCGGCGCGACCTGTCCGTCGAGGCGGACATCATCGAGGAGATCGCCCGCGTCCACGGGTATGAGCGGATACCCGAGATCCTCCCGGACACCGCCATGCCGGCGTATCGCCATCCGCCGCTGCGACTGCGCGACCGCGTCCGCGAGATCCTCGCCGGAGCTGGATTCTCGGAAATCGTGACGCATGCCCTGGTCTCTCCATCGATGGTCGAGCGGTTCGGGCCGGTCCAGATGCAAGGGGTGCCCGGGGAAGGGGAGTCGGGTGGGCGACCGGTCGTTGTCGCCAACCCGCTGTCCAGCCAGCACTCGGTCATGCGCCAGTCGTTGATCGGCAGCCTCCTCGACGTCGTTTCCACCAACGTGCGGCAGGGCATCGAGGACGTCGCGATCTTCGAGATCGGCAAGGGCTACGGCGTCGCCCGGGATGGTTCCACGCACGAGTGGTGGCGCCTCGGGATCGCCCTCACCGGTGCCGCCGAAGCGCCCGCCTGGAACCGTACGGCGCGACCATACGACCTCGACGACGGGAAGGGCGCCCTCGACCTGATCGCCGCGTCCCTGGGCCTTCCTCGCCCGACGTGGGCGTCGCTCGACGACGATCCGGTCCTGCACCCCGGCCGATCGGCGACGGTCGTGGCCGGAGGCGCGCTGGCCGGGAGGATCGGCGAGATCCACCCGCTGGTCCTTGATGCCTTGGAGCTTCGAGCGTCGCGCATCATCGTCGCAGAGGTGGCGATCGCGGGTCTGTCCGGCGGCGAGCCGATCGTCCCGCGGGCATCGGCACCGCCCCGGTATCCGGCCGTGGAGCGCGACCTCGCCGTCGTCGTGGCCGGGACGATCGCGGCCGACGATGTCCGCCAGACGATCGTACGATCAGCCGGTCCATTGCTGACCGGCCTGGCGTTGTTCGACATCTATCGGGGTCGCCCGCTCGACGACGACCAGAAGAGCCTCGCCTTCCGGCTTACGTTCCAGGCCGCGGATCGGACCCTGACCGAAGACGAGATCGAGACCGTCGTCGCCGGGATCACGCGGGGCCTTGCGACCGACGTCGCGGGTCGCATCCGGACCTGAACCCACCGGACCGCCCCGAACGCAGGCCATGACCTTGCGGCTGGCGGAATGCCGCTGCTACCCTTGCGCCGCCCCGGACCGTCTGGTCCAGGACGCGCGCGGTTGACAAGGAGCATCGGTGGACTTCGGGGACTCCCTCGGCGGCATCCAGACCGTGGACCTGCTGCTCATCCTGTACTTCATGGCCTTCTTCGTGCTGGGGTATGCCCAGGGGACGATCCGGCGCCTGATCGGGATCGGGACGATCCTGTTCTCGTTCTTCCTCGCGGCGAACCTCGCCGAGCCCCTCGGGAACTACCTCGGTGGGAACTGGACGCAGTTCTCCCGCGAGTACTCGTACATGATCGCCTTCCTCAGCGTGTTCGTGGCCTCGGCGCTGGCCTTTGCCATCATCGCCCAGGGCTTCTACAAGCCACAGCCCCTGTTCGAGAAGGCTCGTTTCATCGACGAGGTGCTTGGCGGCGTCCTGGGCGTGGTCCAGGCCGGGTTGATCCTGGCGTTCGTCGTCGTCATCCTCGGCACGTTCTTCCTGCTTCGCGGCATCGCGCCCGATCCGGATGAGATCCCATTTCTGCGCTCCCTGTGGGAGGCGCTCGATCAGTCGCGCATCGTCGACGTGTTCCGGGACACGCTGATCCCGCTGTTCTTCGCGCTCACCGGCTTCCTCGTCCCGGATTCGATCGAAATCCTCTTCCCGAGCCCCGCCTGAGCATCCTCGCGCGCGAGATCCTGGTGGTCCCGAGCCCGGAGGCAGCTCGTTTGCTGCTCGGCGCGCTGCTGGTTCGGGAAGATGAGACCGGACGCCGCGTCGGACGGATCGTGGAAACGGAGGCCTACGCGGGGCCGGAGGACCTCGCCTCGCATGCGCGGTTCACGTCCCGGGCCCGGAACGCGGTCATGTCCGGACGGCCGGGGATCGCCTACGTGTACCTTGTCTATGGGATGTACGACTGTCTGAACGTGGTGACCGGACCGCCCGGCCGAGCATCCGCCGTGCTGATCCGCGCGGTCGAGCCGCTGGAGGGCGTGGCCACCATGCGTGACAGTCGCCGCCGCGTCGGGCGCAGACGCCGTGAGCGGTCGTACCCCGATGGCCGCTGCCGGCACGCGACTTCGAGGCCGGTCCCGGACCGTCACCTCGCCCGCGGACCCGGGTTGGTGGGCGCGTGCTTCGGTGTCGATCGATCCTGGACCGGCACGGACCTGTGTGACCCGGCGTCCGTCCTGCGCCTCGAGGCGGATCCCCGTGCCGACGACCGTCCCTTCGCGGTCACGGAGGGCCCTCGTGTCGGTGTGCGCTACGCGGGACTGGAGTGGGCTGGGCGGCCGTGGCGGTTCGCGATCGACGGGCATCCGTCCGTTTCGCGGGCTCGCTGAGTCGCGCGCGATCTGATGGACGCTCGCTCCCAGGAGCTGCTCGAGTTTCCGGTCATCCGCGAACGACTCGTGGCAGCGACCTCCTTCCCCCCATCCAGGCGACTTGCCGAGCGTCTCGAGCCTTCCTCCGAACCCATCATTGTCGCCCGCTGGCTCGATGAGACCGATCAGGCGCGTTCCCTGCTGGAGGACCGGCCGGGGGTCGGCATCGGTGCCGCCCATGACATCGAGCCCGCGATCGAACGGGCGATCCGGGGCGGTCGCCTGGATCCGGCCGCCTTCCTCGAGATCGCCGATACCCTGGACGCGACCGTGCGCCTGGCAGCGGCCCTCGCGGATGATCGGCGACCACTGCTCCGCGGGCTGACCCAGGAGCTCCATGCGCTGCCGGCCCTGCGCAGTTCACTCGCGCGGAGCTTCGATCCCGTCGGCGAGGTCCTGGATACCGCGTCTCCGCGGCTCGGCGGGATCCGTGCGGCAGTCCGCGTCGCGTACGACCGTCTGCGGCGGCGCCTGGATGCCCTCGTCGGCGCAGAACTCGGGACGGCGCTCCAGGAACCGATCGTCACACTCCGCAACGGTCGCTACGTGGTCCCGGTCAAGGCCGAGGCGCGACAGCGGGTCAAGGGCATCGTCCACGATGCCTCCGGGAGCGGCCAGACCCTGTTCGTGGAGCCGCTGGTGATCGTGGAACTCGGCAATGCCTGGCGCGAGGCGCAGGTGGCCGAGGAGGAGGAAGTGGGCCGGATCCTGGACGAACTGTCGGCCCTGGTCGCCGCCAACTCGACGGCCCTTCACGAGACGCTGCAGGCGCTAGCTCGATTCGACCTGTGGGCGGCCAAGGCATCGTTGGCCGCCGAGATGGATGGCACGCGGGCGGAGACGGCCGTCCGGACCGACGTGGTGCTCCTGTCCGCCCGCCATCCCGGCCTGACCGGAACCGTGGTGCCGATCGACGTACGTGTCGGGGACGAGTACACGGCCCTGGTCGTGACCGGGCCGAATACCGGCGGCAAGACCGTCACGCTGCGCACGCTCGGCCTGCTCAGCCTCATGCACCAGGCCGGCCTGCACGTCCCCGCGGCACCGGGGACCCGCCTGCCGATCTGGCGTGACGTGTTCGCCGACATCGGCGACGAGCAGTCCGTCGCCCAGTCCCTCTCCACCTTCTCCGGTCATCTGCAGCGGATCACCCGGATCGTGGCGGCGGCTGGTCCCGGCACCCTGGTGCTGCTGGACGAGCTCGGCGCGGGAACGGATCCGACAGAAGGCTCTGCGCTGGCCCAGGCGCTGCTGGATTACTTCATCCAGGCTGGCGCCGTCATCGCCGCGACGACCCACTATGCTGAGTTGAAGGCGTATGCGCACACGACGCCAGCGGCCCGGAATGCCGCGGTGGCCTTCGACCTCGACACTCTGACGCCGACGTATCAGCTTTCGATCGGCCTACCCGGTGGCAGCCAGGCCTTCGCGATCGCGGAGCGGCTGGGTCTGCCACCCGCGATCGTCGAGGATGCACGCTCGCGCTTGACGGAGGCACAACGGTCGTTCGAAGCGACATTGGCAGCGATCAAGGCGACCGAGGGCGAAGCGGGCGAAACGCTGGACCGAGCTCGCGCAGCCGAGATCCGAGCAGCCGATGCGTTGCGCAGCGCCGAGGAGGACCGTCGTCGTGCCCGGCGTGAACGCGACGAAGCCGTCCGTCAGGCGCGCGCTGAGGCGGACCAGATCGTCCAGGATCTGCGCGGGGAGGTCACGCAACTTCGGCGATCGCTGGAGCGCGAGACGATCACCGCCGGCTCGCTTGACGCGGCCCTTGAGCACGCCCAGGCGATCGCCGAGCGCCTGCCGGCGCCCGAAGCGGCGGCGACTCCCTCCGCCGTGGTCGCACACGAGTGGCACCTGGGCGAACGAGCCCGCAGCCAGCGCGGCGGCTGGGAGGGTCGCATCGCCGGGCTCGATCGCGACGGCCGGCGAGCGACGCTGGAGGCAGGTGGGATGCGCGTCACCGTGGATCTCGACGATCTCATCCCGGCCCCTGCGTCGGCGGCCGCGGAGGGCTCCACTCGGACGGCCGCGCCCGGTGCGACGACCTCGGCCGCCACTGACTCGGTCCGCCCGATGCGGGCGAGGACCGTCGCATCATCGCTGGACCTGCGTGGCGCGCGTGTCAACGAAGCACTCGAGGCGCTCGACCGCTACCTGGACGATGCGTCGCTTGCGGAGATCCGCTCGGCGACGATCATCCACGGGATGGGCACGGGTGCCCTGCGCGATGCGGTTCGCAGCAGCGCCGCGGCGCACCCCCTGGTCAAGGCGGTGCGCCCGGGTGAGCGAGGGGAAGGCGGCGATGGCGCGACGATCGTCACCTTCTGACGGGAGCCCGCGGTCGAGGTGCCCAGCTACCCCGGTGGCTCACCGTTCGGCGGCGGTTTCGTCGGTTTCGGCGTCGGCCTTGTAACGCCGCCGCCGTTGCCACCCGGCTCGGACGGGACCAGCGGCGTCGGGGTGGGGCAGGGCACGGGGGTGGGTGCCGGGATGCCATCGTCTGGATCCGGGTCGATCGGCTGGACGCCACACGGCGGTGGCGCGAGCGGACACGTCTCCGTCGGCGCGAACGGCGCCCCCCAGGTCCGCCCGAAGGGTGCG
>JAOUEG010000123.1 GCA_029858845.1 Chloroflexota bacterium
CGCGAGCGACCAGAAGTGGAGGAACGGCGATGGTCCGGTCACGGATGCGAAGTAATCGCCGTCCGCGAGGGCGAAGCGGATGTTCGCGACGGACAGGATGGACGCCAGCCCGTCATCCATCGCCTGAGCGCGGTCAAGGGGGGCGAGGATGGCATAGGACAGGGGGAGCGTGACCGCGAGCGCCACTGCCGCCGCCGGCAGGAGCCGCCGGATCCTGCGCGCGTAGAAGCGATCGAGCGCGATCGTGCCCGTCCGTCCGATCTCGCGAACGAGCAGGCCGGTGATCAGGAAGCCACTGATCACGAAGAACACGTCGACTCCGACGAACCCGCCGGGCACCGGGAAGGCTCCATGGAAGAGGACGACCAGCAGGATCGCGACGCCGCGGAGCCCCTCCACGTCCGGCCGGAACGACGGATCGACCGCCGGACCCTGCTGGGACACGTCCCGCTCGACCGGCCCGGGAGCAGCGATCGTGGAGGGCTGGGGCGCTGCGGTCAAAGCCGCACGTCGCTCAGGCGCGGCCCCTGGGCTGGAGCCGGGGGGGCCGGAAACGACCTGGCCGGGTTGCCCTGCCTCGACCATCGGATGGCGGCCCGTCCGCACGCGAGCGAGGAAGATGCCCGCCGCGAGGGCGCCCGCGAAGGACGTCACCACGGATCGCCCGGGACCCCTCATCCCCAGCTCCTTCACGCACGGCCACGACGTACGGGCGACGGACCTACGGGTACCGGCAACCCACGCGGTGGCGCGCGCGCCACGCTAGTAGGGCCCCACCACGCAGCATAGAGCCGTTCGGCCCGTTCCGGTCAGGCCCCGGGATGCACCGCCAGCCGGAGGACGTCGCCCGCGACGCGTGCGCGCGCCTCGTCATCGGACATGATCGTGTCGAAGGCGACCGTCCGGATACCGAGCGCCTCGATCGCCGGAACGGCGTCGGCATCGACCGCGTCCACGATGAAAGTCGTCGCGACGTCGGCGTAGAGTCGTGCGACGCCGAGCGCGGACGACTCGTGCCCGAGGCCCGCGAGCATCCGGTCGGCCGGGCCCTTCAACGCCCGACCGCCGATGATCCCGCTCATCGCGACGACCGGGACTCCACGGGCACGGGCGGTGGCGAGACCCTCGACGATGCCGGGGAGAGCGAGGATCGGCCCGACCGAGACGATCGGGTTCGAGGGGGCGATCACGATCGCGTCTGCGGCGCCCATGGCTTTGAGGACTTCCGCGGTCGCGCGAGCCGACTCGATGCCCCGGAAGCGGACCTCGCGGACGGTCGGGGCCTGGTGGCGGCGGACGAAGTACTCCTGGAACTCGAGCCAACCGTCGTCGGTGCGGACGTCGGTCCGGACGGGCTCGTCGGCCATCGGGAGGACCTGCGGCGCGATCCGCATCGCCGCCCGCAGGCCGAGCGCCACGTCCGTTGGCCGGGCTCCGGCGCGCAGCCGCTCCGTCCGCCACAGGTGGGTCGCGAGATCCAGGTCGCCGAGACGGAACCACGGATCGTCACCGAGGTCGGCGAGCCGGTCCATGACCGCCCACGTCTCGTCGCGGAGGCCCCAGCCGCGCTGCTCGTCGTCCAGGCCGGCGAGGGTGTAGGCGACGGTGTCATGGTCCGGCCAGACGGCCAGGCCGTACAGCTCCAGGTCGTCGGCGGTGTTCACCACGACGGTCAAATCGGTGGCCAGGTGGGCTGCCAGGCCCTCGGCGAGCTTGGCACCGCCGACCCCGCCGGCGAGTTCGACGACCTTCATGGCTGCAGCAGCTCCGCGACTTCGGGGATCCGCTCGATGGTCTGCGGATCGTACGGAGCCGCCATCCGGACGATGACCGTGCCGAACCCGAGATCGCGGTATGGCCGGATCGCTCGCGCGACCTCCGCCGGCGAGCCGGCAAGGTGAGGCCCGGGCCCCATGCTCGTGATGCCGTTCGCGCCCATCAGGACGTCCATCCGCCGCCGTGCCTCGCCCGCATCGTCGTCGATCACGACCGGGAAGCTGATCGTCTTCTCCAGGGAGGCGAGATCGCGGCCGACGTCTGCCGCGTGGCCTTCCAGCGTGACGAGCGCCGCGCGAGCCTCGTCCAGGGTGCCGGACATGTTCCAGGCATCGGCACGCTCGGCCACGGTCCTCAGCGTCTTGCGCCGTCCGACGCCGCCGACGAGGATCGGCAGATGGCCCTGGATGGGTCGCGGCTCGCAAAGCGCGTCGTGGAATGTGTAGGCCGGCCCCTGGTGCGAGAACCGCTCCCCATCCAGCAGACGGCGCAGGACCATGACGGACTCGTCCAGCCAGTCCAGGCGCGCGCCGGGACTCGCACCGAAGTCGATACCGAACGCTTCGTGCTCGCGCTCGAACCAGGCCCCGCCGATCCCCAGGACGGCCCGACCACCGGACACGTGGTCCAGGGTCGTGGCGAGCTTGGCCGTGAGCCCCGGGTTGCGGAAGGTGTTGGCCCCGACCATCAGGCCGAGCCGAACGCGACCGGTGATCGGGCCGAGGGCGGCCATCGTGGACCAGCCCTCGAGGACCGGCTGCTCCCATGGGCCGAAGATCGCAAGCAGGTGGTCCCAGGTCCAGACCGAGTCCCAGTCACTGGCCTCGGCCAGCACGGCTGCGTCGCGGAAGGTCGGCCAGTCCGTGGACTGCGACCAGAGCTGGAGGCCGAAGCGCATCACGGGCGGCGGTCGATCAGTCGAGGTGGTCGTGGACGGCGTGAACTCGGATCCGGAACGAGATCCTTCGCTGCCGCTCGAACTGGTCGCGGATGAGCCGCTCGGCCTCGCCCGGTTCGTCGGCGTGGTAGCGCCGAGCCATGGCTGCGATGTCCGCCTGCGCCGTCGGTTGATCATCCACAACCGCAACGCGCCCGGACAGGCCGATCCAGCGGTATCCGTCATCGCGGTCCAGGATGGACAGGGCGACCCGCGGATCGCGCAGCAGATTCGTCGGCCAGCGACGCCCCAGCGCACTGTTGATGACCAGTTCATCGCCGTCGAGCGTGTACCAGACCACGGCCTGGCGGGGTGCGCCGTCCGGATCCAATGTGGCGATCGTCGCGAAATGGGGCTGGTCGAGGTAGGCCCTGAGTCGATCCGGAAGGATCGTGGTTTCGGTCATGGGGCCGATGGTACGCGCCATCGGTCCGGCCGGGAGCGTTCAGGTCAGACGCTCGCCCGCCTGGATCGGCCGGTCGAGGCGGTTCTCCGGCGGCGCGATCGGGCAGGCCCACCGGGGATCGAACGCACACGACGGCTGATAGGCGAAGTTGAAGTCGAGGATCAGGCCGCCCGTGAGAGGATCGGTGCCGAGGTCGGCGCTCTTGGCGGCGTCAACCAGGTAGCGTCCGGCGCCATACGTCTCGATCCCATTCGTCGCGTCGCGGAACGGGATGAACAGACCCCCGGCGTAGCCGGCCATCCAGAACACGCTCAACCGGCACTCGCCCTCGGGGAAGGGCAGGCGCACGCGGCCGATCCGGCGGTAGGCGAGCGCATCCGCACCGCTGTTCGGGAGCACCAAGGGCGGCTCGTCCGCCGACGACGGCGGCTCCGGCTCCACCGACGCGACGAACCTCAGGCGCGGGTCATGGCCGAAGTGCCGGGCCTCGAAGGTGGCCCGCTCCCCGGCCGGTACCGGTGACTGTGGATGGACCCGGAAGAGACGTTCGCGCACGGCCCGCCAGTGAGCCAGGGCGATCGACGGATCGCTCGCCGCCATCTGGCGGACCTCCGCATACAACTCGGCGACCCGTCGACGCCAGTCGCCGAGGCTCAGCCGATCCTCGGCGGAGCCGTCTCCTGGCGTCCAGCCGCTCGATGCCGTCACGACGGCGGTGTCAGCGCCGGTTGCCGCGCATCGATCCGAACACGATCCACGCTCCCAGGACGATCAGGATCACCGGCCAGAACTGGCCCCACCGGATGTCCGGCATGTCCAGCTCCAGGGTCTGCTCGGCGAAGAACCAGAGGCCCGCTGCCAGCACGATCAGCCCGAACACGATCGGCGCGGCGCGGCCGCCGTCCCGCCGCCGGGATCGTGCCGGCGCAGCCCAGGCGCCTCCGGTGCCGGACGTCGACGACGGGGAGTCGGACGTCGGTGCCGCTTGTGTCGCGGGTGGGCTGGCCGATGCTGGTGCTCCGGGCGGCAGCGCTTCGGACTCGGGAACGGACATGCGGACAGTGGGATCCGGCTCGGTCATGGCGCGTGGCTCCCGTGTGGCAGCTGGTTGGGGTTCCCCAATCCTAGTCCCGGACCCCTAGAATCGGGAGCCTGCCTCGGAAGGACCGGGGCAGTCGGGTCGCTGCGCGGCCCAGCACGACGGAGGGATGCGCGTGGCGGACACCGCGGAGATCGGCGTCATCGGCGGCTCGGGTTTCTACTCGCTGCTCGAGGACGTCCATGAGGTCAAGGTCGACACGCCCTACGGTGCGCCATCCGATTCCATCTTCCTGGCCGAGGTATCGGGGCGCCGGGTCGCTTTCCTGCCGCGTCACGGTCGACGACACACGATCCCGCCCCACCGGATCAACTACCGGGCCAATGTCTGGGCGCTGCGCTCGCTCGGAGTCGCGGCCGTCATCTCGCCGTGTGCCGCCGGCTCGCTGGCGCGCGCCGTCAAGCCCGGCGATTTCGTCGTGTGCGACCAGTTCGTGGATCGCACCAGCGGCCGCGCCGACACCTTCTTCGACGGGCCCATCGTCACCCACATCTCGGCTGCCGAGACCTACGATCCCGTCCTGCGTCGACTCGCGATCGAGACCATCCGCGATCATGGCATCGATGTCCATGAGCACGGCACCGTGGTCGTCATCCAGGGACCGCGGTTCTCCACGAAGGCGGAGTCGAAATGGTTCAGCGATGCCGGCTGGGAGGTCATCAACATGACCCAGTATCCCGAGGCCTGGCTCTGTCGCGAACTCGGCATGGCCGTCGTGAACATCAGCCTCATCACCGACTATGACGCCGGCGTGCTGGAGGGCACCGATGCCGTCACGGCGCACGACGTCCTCGAGGTCTTCTCGGCCAATGCCGAACGGATCCAGAAGGTCGTCCTGGACCTGATCGGGCGGTTCCCCGAGGATCTCGGCACCCTCGGCGCGGTAGAGGCACTGGGGCCTACGCGGGGCGATGGTCATGCGATCGCCGACGAGGATATCCGCCTGTTCGAGACCGGGCTCTGACGGCTGTGACGCAGCGCCTGCCGCTGGGCGTGTGCATCCGCGCCATTCGGGCGGAACCGACGTGGTGGCTCCAGAGTGCGCAGCGCCTCGATGCCGCCGGTTACGCCAGCATCTGGTGCTGGGACCACTTCATGGGCAGGGGCGACCGCTCCGTCCCCGTGGTGGAAGCCTGGACGATGCTGTCCATGGCCGCCGCGACGACGTCGCGGGCGATGGTGGGTTCGTTCGTCCTGAACGTCATGAACCGACACCCGGCCGTGGTCGCGCGCATGGCGTCCACGCTCCAGATCGCCAGCCGCGGGCGGCTCATCCTGGGACTCGGGATCGGTGGCGCGCCGGCCGAGCATGCGGCCTACGGGATGGAGTTCCCGGACGCTCCGGGCCGAGCCGAACGGCTGGAGGAAGCCGTAGCCGTGATCCGGGCGCTGTGGACCGGTGGGCCGGTGAGCCGTGATTCGCCGTTCTTCCCGCTGCGGGACGCCTACGCCCATCCGGTGCCCGATCCCGTGCCGCGCATCGTGATCGGTGGCGAGACGCGGGCCGGGGCCCGGCTTGCCGGGCGCATCGGTGATGGCTGGACCGCCTTTGACGACAACTTCGAGGCGAACCTCCCGATCTATGCGGAAGCCCTTGCCGCCACGGGCAGGCGTCGCGAGGACCAGACCGTCCTCGTCGGGTTCCAGGGCGACTGGCTGGGGGACGCCTCGTTCCGCGAGACTCCCTGGTTCGAGGCGCCGCGCGAGACCTGGGCGCGGTGGCAGGCGGCGGGGGCGGACGGGGCGATCCTGCTCGCCCGGACCCCCGACGACGTCGACG
>JAOUEG010000124.1 GCA_029858845.1 Chloroflexota bacterium
AGGTCGTAGCTGCCGGCGTCGAACTTCGCATAGCCGGTCGCGGGGGCGCGGTCGGGATAGGCGAGGCCGTCGATGCCGATCGAGTCGCCGGCCTGGGTCAGGACGTCAACCGCGGGGGTGTCGGCCGAGAGGTGGACGACGCGGACCTGTGCCTGGGCGGTCTCGGCCGTGTCGGGGTCGTCGACGAAGACATTGGCGTCGATCGACGCGAGCGCGTCGGACGCGGCGACGGTGTACTTGGTATCGGCAGCCAGGTCGAGCGCCGCGACCTCGATCGGGCAGATCGTCGCGTCGGCGGTCGCGCAGACCTTGACGGCATAGGTGCCTGCCGGGACTTCGGCGTAGTCGCTGATCTGACCGAACGAGAGGCCGGACAGGGCGTCGACCTTGGCGGCGCTGGCGAGGTCGGCTCCGACGTAGACGTCGACCGACGGGGCGTCGGGCGAGCCGTGGAGGACGCGGACCCAGGACTGGCCGGCGGTCGGCGTCCCATTGTCATTCGCGGTCAGGACGGCGGTCAGCGGCTCGGCGGCGGCCACGGGGGCGGCGATCGCCAGGGCCAGAGCGGCTGCGGCGCCGAGGCTCGCGAAGCGCGTGAGGCGAGGGGTTCGGATCATCGGGTGGGCTCTCCTGCTCCTTGCCACGAACCGCTTGTGCGGACCGTGCTTGGCTGCTTGGTTCACCCACCTATTCGTGGCATGTCCGGATCCGGATTGCGCCGATCTTCTAAAGATCCCTCAGTGCATCCGGCGGACGTATCCGCAGATCGGGCACCGTTCGGTGCCCGTCACGGGATCGACCTCGAGGAAGCTCGCACAGCCGTTGGTGCGGCAGTAGGTACGAGTGGCCGCGGTGGCGGCGGTGGCGCGGCGCCGCAGTCGGCGCATGTTGCTGGCACGACCGGCGAAGGTCGTCGTGGCTGATCGGGTCATCATGGGTTCTGGTTCTCGTTGGCTTTCTGGCGCGCCGGACGGTGGTTCGGACCGTGGCAGCGACCCTGTTCTTCGATGCGCTCTGGACAGCCCGAGATGGGGGCCGGAGCGGTCTGGGGGTCCGGGCGGAGAACCGGGAGCGTGCAGTATCTGAGGCGCTCTACCGGGGCCGTCGCTACGGACCGAGGACCAGACAACTATCGCATCCGAACGGGTGTTCGTCAACCGGTACCCGGCTGGGACCATCGGGTCCGGTCGGAACGGCGGCGGAACGGCGGACGCGGCCCGGTGGTCCCGGGCCGCGTCGAGGTTGCGTGATCTGCCGGGCGTACCGGCGACCGCTAGGCTCGGCCGAAGAAGGCCTTCACGCCGGGGGTGTTGAGGTAGTACAGGATGGCCGCCGGGATCACGGCCGAGATGACCGTGTTGATGCTGATCAGGTTCGCGACGATATCCCCGGACAACAGGATCCCGAGCGCCAGCGTCCCGAGGCCCCATAGGGCGCCGATGATGCCGATCGCCCAGCCGTAGCCCTTGGCGGTCCATGAGCCATAGGCAAAGGCCAGGTAGAGCGCGGCCGAGCCCAGGGTGATCACCCCGAGGACGAAGGCGAACCCACCGAAGGCTACGCCTTCCGCTCCGCCCACGGCACCGCCGATGAGCGCACCGCCGGCGATCAGGGCGAGTCCGGCAAGCAGGCCGAAGACGCCACCGATCAGGGCAAGGATGGCAAGGATGGTGATACCCGTCGGTCGGGCAACGCTATTCACGGATCGCTCCCTCCTGAGGTGTCGCCCGACGTCCATGGTCGGGCGGGCTGTCGACGTGGCACGACGTGGCTACGGTGATCGGTCTTGGGTCGACTCGGTCGATGGTGACTTCCGTGCTTCAGGTGAGATCTGGCTGGGCTGCCACGGCGAGTCTACCGGTCGGGTGCAAGCCCCTGGCCCGGGCCGGCTCAATGGAGCGCCGGGGGGTAGCCCGTGATCCGGCGTATCTCGCGATACAAGGGCCGAAGTCGGCCATACATGTGCCGGTAGACATCCCGATACAGCTCGTCGTACCGCGCGTGGGCGCCGGGGTCGGGATCGCGGGTCTCGCCGACATGCACCATCGCGGCGACGGCCGAGCCGATGTCGTCGTGGATGGCGAGCCCCACCGCCGCGTCGATCGCGGCACCGAGGCCGCTCGCCTCGTGGGTCGCGCCGCGCGCCACGGGCAGGCCGAACACGTCGGCGGTGAGCTGGACGGCAGCAGGGCTCTGCGACCCGCCGCCGGCGATCCGCAGTGACGTCGGCGTCGTGCCGGTTCGCCTCGCCGTGCGATCGAGACCCTCTCGGAGCGCGTAGGCGAGGCCCTCGAGGATCGCCCGATAGACGTGCGCCCGGGTATGGACGTCACCGAAACCGATGATCGCGCCCTTAGCCTCGGGACCTGGGATCCGGACGCCGGGCGACCAGTAGGGTTGGAGCATGAGGCCCATGGATCCGGCCGGCACGCTGGCCACGAGGTCGTCGAACAACGTCTCCGGGGCAACCCCCGCGGCTTCCGCTCGAGCGACCTCGGTGGCCGCGAATTCCCGCTTGAACCACTCCACCATCCAGTATCCGCGGTAGACCTGGATCTCCAGCGAGTAGGCCCCCGGGATCGCCGACGGGAACGGTGGGATCAGCGGGATCGCCTCGACATATCGCCGCATCGTGACGTTCACGGAGGCGGCCGTGCCGAACGAGATCGCGGCAATGTCCGGGGTGATGGCCCCGGAGCCGAGCACCTCGCACGCCTTGTCCGCCGCCGCTGCGATCACCGGTAGTCCGGCGGGCAGACCCGTCTCCTCCGCCGCCTTCGGAGTGATCCTGCCCAGCATCCCGGTCGGTTCCACCAGTTCCGGCAGCCACGCCGGGTCCACCGGAGCCACCGTCCAGCGCCAGTCGCCCTGCTTGGCCCAGCGAAAGCGCCGATAGTCGAACGGGACGTAGCCGACCTGTGCCGCCGACGAATCCGCGAAGCGGCCGGTCAGCCGATGGGTCAGGTACCCGGACAGGAAGAGGTAGTGCCGGATCTGCGACCAGACGGCAGGCTCGTTCGCCCGCAACCAGGTGGCCTCGCATGCCGCGGCAAAGGCCTCGATCGTGTCGCGCAATCGCAGGAGGCGGAAACCGAGGGCGGTGGGCCCGCCGACGCCTCCGAACGGTGGGAGGCCCTCGGTCCGCCGATCGTCCAGCCAGATGATGGCCGGCCGAAGCGGCCGCCCCTCCTCGTCCGTCACGACGATCGTCCCGCGCTGGGTCGTGAGGGCCACTCCGGCCAGCGCATCCTGGCGGACGGCGGGATCGGCGAGGACGCGGCGACACGCCTCGCTGGCCGCCCTCCAGTGGACGTCCGGGTCCTGCTCCGCCCAGCCCGGCTTCAGGGCGACGTACGGGACGAAAGGCACGCGAGCTGCCGCGACGATGTTGCCGTCGGGGGCGACCACCAGCGCACGGGCGCTCTGGGTCCCGACATCCAGGGCAACGACGTGATCGCCGCTCATGCCTCGGCGTCGTCCAGGAGTACTCCCCGGTGCATCGTTCTATCCGGATCAAGGTGCTCGACGGCCACCCGGATCGTCTCCAGGCCGAGCGCTCCCTTCTCGTGGGCCAGCAGCGGAGCGTGGTCATGGCCGACCCCATGCTGGTGGCTGACCGTCCCGCCATGGGCTGCGATGACGTCGCTGGCGGCTCGCTTCAGCCGGTGCCAGCGAGCCAGGGTCTCGTCCGGATCCGCCGCCAGGCGGAAGACGTAGGTAGTGTACAGGCTCGAACCGGACGGATAGACGTGGGACAGGTGGCTGAATGCGTGGACGCGCTCGCCATCCGCCTCAAGGCCATGTCGGAGCGTCGGGCCGAGGGCGCCGGCCAGCGCAGCCACCGCCGACCAGTCCAACGCCGTCTCCAGCGTGTCCACGGCGTAGCCCGCGGCCCACAGTGCGTTGCGCAGGTACGGCGCCGAGAAGCGCTCGCGGCGCCAGGCTTTGGCGACACCGGGGACGCTCACCCCACGGGCCGCTCGGACCAGCCGAACGACTTCGCCCTCTGCCGCGGTCACGACGCGATCGGGACCGTTCATGCCGATGAGGACGAGACACGGTTCGGGCGATTGTCCCCGCCACCGCAGGTAGCGGCGGAGCCAGCGGCGGTTGCGATCGCCGACCGCGAGAGCGAGCGTGGTCGCGGTCTCGAGCGGCGTGGCGACGCGGACCATGGACAGGCCCAGGCCGGCCTGCGCCAGGGACCTTGCCAGCTCGACGGCGCGCGGCCAGTCCGGCACGCTATAGGCACGGACCTGGTCGCGCTGCGGGCGACGAACCGCACGGACGATCGCGTCCGTGATGATCCCGATGCGGCCCTCCGACCCGAGGATCAGTTCGCGCAGGTCCGGTCCCGCGGCGGATGCCGGGAACGGCGGCAGGTCCATCGGTCCCGCCGGGGTCTCGACGTGGCCTCCAGCGAACAGGCGCTCGATCCGCCCGTAGCCGAGGGACTCCTGGCCGGCCGAACGGGTCGCGACCCAGCCGCCGAGGGTGGAGTATTCGAACGACTGCGGATAGTGGCCCAGGGTCATGCCGGATCCGGCCAGGGAGGCCTCGATCGCCGGCCCGGTCGTCCCGGCGCCGAACGTGGCGAGGCCGCTGGCGGCATCGATCTCGCGAAGCCCGGACAAGGCCGCCAGGTCCACGCTCACCACCGGGCGATCCGTCGTGAGGACCGTGACGCCTCCCACGACGCTGGTCCCGCCGCCGTACGGGACGAGTTCCCAGCCCTCCCGTCGGGCCCGTTCGAGCAGCACCCGGACATCCGCGGTGTCGATGGGTCGGGCGACGGCATCGGGAACCGGGCCGAGGCGACCCGAGCGCAGGGCGACCCAGTCCGGCAGGCTTTGGCCGCGTGCGTGGCGAACGCGGTCCTCGCCGTCCACTGAGAGGCCGCGCTCGGCCGCCAGACGCGAGTCGGGGATCGAACCCACGACGGCATCGAGGTGGGCGTCATCGGGCCGGGTCCCGGGCCCCACCAACGTCGCGAGGAGACCGTGCGCGTGCGCGGTCACGTCGGCCGTGATCGCCGGGTCTCCCCAGCCGTTCCAGCGCTTCGCCACCGTTGTCGGACTCATCAGAACGGCGGCCACGGGACCGCCGGCCAGGTCGGGGAGGGGAGCGGGAACCGGCCCGCTGCCAGGAGGGCATCGAGCCGGCGCTCCGATGCGAGCACTTCGGTCCGGCTGAGCAGTTCGCCAAGGTCCGCACCGAGCGTCCCGTCCAACGCTTCGCGGATCCTGATGAGGCCGTCGAGTTCGTCGGCCGCCATCGATTCGCCCCTCCAGCCCCACAACACGGTCCGCAGCTTCGGCACGGCCGAGAAGCAGACGCCGTGGTCCACGCCGTGGACGTGTCGACCGCCGTCGACCGGCAGGATGTGGCCGCCCTTGCGATCCGTGTTGTTGATCGCGGCGTCGAACGCCGCCATCCGGCGCAGCCGAGGGTCGTCCTCGACGACCATGGCCACGACGTCCACGGTCGGGTCCACCTCGATGAATGCCTGGACCATGCCCTCGCCGAACGGTCCCTCGCGCATGACCGTGGGTGGAACGATGCCCCATCCGCTGGCTTCGGACACGAGCCACGCCGCCACCTCGCGGCGGGTCAGCGTGCCGTCCGGAAAATCGTCGAGCGGTCGCTCGCCGATGGTGGGCTTGTAGACCGCGTGCATCACCCGGACCTCGCCCTGGGTGGCGCCGTCGCCCTGGGTGGCGCCATGGGGTGCCCCGGAGCCGCCGCTGGCGGGCGCCCCGGGGCCGCCGCCGGTCACCGTCACCAGCAGGGCGTTGTTGCTCGACCCGACGATGCGGCCGACGATCCCGATCTCGCCTTCGGCCAGGACAGTGAGGGCGGCGGACCGATCCAGCACGGGCATCCCGGCCCGGTCAGTTGACGTAGTGACCGTTCCGACGCGGGCAGATATGGCCGCGCGGGTCCAGCGGGGCACCACAGAGCGGGCAGGGGAGCCGCCCGGATGCCA
>JAOUEG010000125.1 GCA_029858845.1 Chloroflexota bacterium
GCGCATGAGGAACATGGCGATCTGCCGCGGGACCACGATGGCCTTGTCGCGCTTCTGACCCTGGAGCGCATCCATCGGCACGCTGTAGTAGTCGGACACCACGCGGGCGATGCGCTCCGGCGTGACTTGGCGCTTCTTGGGGTTGTAGAGCACGTTCGAGAGGACGGCCTGGGCGAGCTCGATGCTGATGGGCATGGCGCCCATCGAGGCGTAGGCGACGATGCGGTTCAGGGCGCCCTCGAGCTCCCGGATGTTGCTGACGACCTTGCGCGCGATGAACTCGATGACGTCCGCGCCGATGGGCACGGCCCCTTCCTCCGCCTTTGCCCGCAGGATCGCGATCCGAGTCTCGAGATCCGGCGCCGTCAGGTCCGCGATGAGGCCCCATTCGAACCGGCTGCGCAGACGCTCTTCCAGGGTCAGGATCGCCTTGGGGGGCCGATCGGACGACAGGACGATCTGCTTGCCGTCCTCGTGGATGGCATTGAACGTATGGAAGAACTCTTCCTGCGTCCGCTCCTTGTCGGCGATGAACTGGATGTCATCGATGAGCAGGAGATCGATCCGGCGATAGCGAGCGCGGAACTCGTCGATCTTGCCTTGCTGGATGCTCGTGATGAATTCGTTGGTGAACTTCTCCGAGGTCGCATAGACCACGCGCTTGCGCGGGAAGCGAGCGGCGACCTGGTTCCCGATCGCGTGCATCAGGTGGGTCTTGCCCAGGCCGACGCCGCCGTACAGGAACAGCGGGTTGTAGGCGTGGCCGGGGCGCTCCGCCACGGAAAGGCTTGCCGCATGCGCCAGCCGGTTGGCCGAGCCGACGATGAAGTTGGTGAAGGTGTAGCGGGGATTGATGTTGGTCGCCCCGCCTTCGCCGCCAACGCGCCCGGGCTCCACCCGCACGTGCTGCCTCGACTGAGGAGCGGGAGTCGCGACGGTCGGCGCGGCCTCGTTGTCGTCGGTTTCCGTCGGTTGGGCGGTGCCGATCACGAACTCGACCTGCACGCTGTAGCCGACGATCCGGGCGAGCGTCTGGCTGATCAGTGACCGGTAGCGGGTCTCCAGCCAATCCTTCGCAAAGCCGTTCGGCACGGCGATGCGAAAGCGCTGCTCCTCCACGTCCACCAACTGCGTGTCGCGCAGCCACGTCTCGTAGTTGGCCGGAGACAGCGAGACCTGGAGTTCACCCAGGGCGGCTCGCCAGACCTGCTTTGCGTCCATTCGTTCGATGTGACCTTCGATGAAGTGAGGTTGTCGATAGGTAGGGTCAGCCACGGTGCCGATCGGGAAAGCCAGGTCGCGGGCGCTCGGAACCTCGTCAGCCGAGCGGGTGACGCGGTACCCGATGCCTCGATCCGAGGCTCCCTTTTGGGGCCTCCCACGAGCGTCCCGGCGCCGAGGGCTCGGTGAGGATAGCACCGCCGCTGACGGCGTCGCAAGGCGAATCGCCTATACTCCCCATGAGTATCCATGCGTGGGCCCCGGTCGCGGCAGTTCGGACCCGCCCCTGAGGCCGGGTCCGCGCGTTTGACACTGGCTCCGGACGAGGCATATCATCCGCCGGACGACGACGCGCCATGCGCCCCGAGGGGTGCCGGCGCGTTTGCGTGCCTCTAGGGGAAGACGGAACGTACCGTCCCCGAGGCCGGATGGAGAGGATCTCAGGACACTCCGAATGAAGCAGACCTACCAGCCCAAGAAGCGCCATCGCGCGAAGGAACACGGCTTCCGCGCCCGGATGAAGACGACAGCGGGTCGCCGTATCCTCGCCGTTCGGCGGGCTCGTGGTCGAAAGCGACTGACGGCCTGACCATCGATCGCGGCCCAAACTCGCCGCGACTCGTGATGCTCTCGCGACCGCAGGACTTCACGGCGTTCCAGGGTGGCGGTTCGACCAGATCGCACCCCATGTTCACCGCCCGGTTCCTGCGGACCGATCTCGAGGCGACACGCTTCGGCTTGGCGACCGGCCGCCGACTCGGCGGTGCAGTCGTCAGAAACCGGATCCGCCGCCGACTCCGCGAGGCGCTCAGGGTGATGGCGCCTTCGTTCCAGCCCGGCTGGGACGTCCTCATCATCGCCCGGCCGGCGATCGTCGAAGCCGACCATGAAGCCCTCGTGGGAGCCCTGCGCCGGACGCTCGTTCGGGGCGGTGTCATCGAAGGAGCCATGGGATGAAGCGGATCGGTATCGGGTTCATCAAGCTGTACCGCATCGTCTTCGCCTGGCTCCCGCCGTCCTGCCGGTTCGATCCGACCTGCTCCCACTACACGGAGCAGGCGATCGGCAAGTACGGCCTGCTGAAGGGGAGTTGGATGGGCGCCAGACGCATCGCCCGCTGCCACCCATGGAACCCGGGCGGGTATGACCCGGTCCGCTAGCGAGGCGTCCCGCCCGTGACCATATCGCCGACCCTGCGCCGGATCGGTCCCGCGCTGCTGATCGCCGTCGTGATCGCCGTCGTGATCGCCGCGTGCGTTCCCGGGGCGTCCCCGGATGGCTCCGGTCCGGCGGCCACGCCGACGCCGCACCCGCCGTTGACCCCGGCCGTGCCCGGCTCCGACCCGTTCAGCACCATCGCCTGGTTGTTCACGCCGATCTTCCAGGTCATGTTCATCGTCTTGATGGCGGCCTACCAGTTCCTCGAGAACCTGGGGGCGCCGGCCGCCATCGCCTGGGCCATCGTGATCCTGACGTTGGTCGTCAGGGCGGTGCTGATCCCGCTCTACCGCAAGCAGCTGGTCTCCCAGCGCCGGATGCAGCTGATCCAGCCGGAACTCAAGGAGATCCAGAAGCGCTACAAGGGCGATTCCATGAAGGCGCGGGTCGCCCAGCAGGAGCTGTTCAAGGAGCGAGGCATCAGCCCCCTTGCCGGTTGCCTGCCCTTGCTGCTGCAGTTGCCGCTCCTGTTCATCATGTACTCGGTCATCTCGAACGGTCTGACCAACGTCGATCCGACGGCCATGCTCACCGTGTTCGGGATCCAGGTGGTGGACCTCCAGTGCGCCAACCTGAATGCCCAGGGGGTCCCGGACGCCGCCCTGGGGCCGTGCATCGACTCGGTCGTCCCGTTCCTCGGCGACATCTCGATGCCACAGACGTTCCTGACGATCGCCGGCTTCGGCTTGAGCTTCCTGGCCATCGCATCGGCGCTGCTGCAGCTGGTGCAGTCGCGGATGATGCTGCCGGCCGCCGATCCCACCAATGACGATCCGAATACGCGGATCCAGCGCCAGACGATGCTGTTCCTGCCGCTCATCTCCGTCGTGTACGGCGGTTTCCTGCCGGCGGGCCTGTTCATCTACTGGATCGTCGCCACCATCTTCTCGATCATCCAGCAGTACCTGATCGTCGGGTGGGGCTCCATGTTCCCGCTGTTCGGGTGGACGCCCCGGTTTGCGACGGGTCACACCCCGCGCTTCCCGGTGCAGATGCCACCACCACCAGAGCCATCGAAGCGAGCGGCCATCCTGACCGACGCGGACAAGAAGACGACGGCGGAGAAGACCATCCGCCATCGCGAACGCGGCCGGCAGGGCCGACGAGGGAGACGACGCTGACATGAGTGCGTACAAGGAATTCACCGGCAAGACCGTCGAGGAAGCCCTGCGGACGGCACGCGAGGAATTCGGGGCGGAGTTGAACGACCTCGACTTCGAGATCCTCACCCCCGGCAGTCGGGGCGTCCTGGGAATGGGCGCCGAACCGGCGCGGATCGTGGCCGCACCGCGAGAGGCTCTCGGCGGCGCAGCCCCGAAGCGCGAAGCCGCCGCATCGACTCCCCTGCCGCCGCCCCAGGAGGAGCGTGCCCCCCGCCCCGAGGGTCGTGATCGCGGCCCCCGCCGCGACGACCGGCCCCGAGAGAGCCGCCCCTCCCGCCCCGAGGGTCGTGACCGCGGCCCCCGCCGCGACGATCGCGGCCCCCGCCGCGACGACCGGCCCCGAGATGACCGTGGCCCCCGTCGCGGGGCGGCCGCGGACCTGTCCGCGTCCGAAGCCGCCGAGGTGGCGGCCGCCCGCGGCTCCCTGGCGGCTGAGCGCGCCGAACTCGAGGCCGCCGAGGCGTCGCCCGAGGCGCTGGCCGCCGGTCAGCGCATCCTCGAGACGCTGATGGGCCACCTCGGTTTCGATGCCCGAGTGGAGGTCGCCGCCGGCGAGACCAGCCGACTCAACGTCGTCGCGCAGGGTGACGATCGCGAATCCCTCGGGGCGCTCATCGGCCGCAAGGGCGAACGCCTTTCCGCGCTCCAGCACCTGGTCAACCTGATGCTTTCCAAGGAGATGGGTGCCTGGACTCGGGTCCTCGTCGACGTCGAAGATTACCGCGGCCGACGTGAGCGCCAGCTCCGTGAGCTTGCCGAGCGAGCTGCCGCCCGCGTGGCGGAGACGGGCAAGATGCTCCAGCTCGAGCCGATGCCGGCACTCGAGCGGCGCTGGATCCACCTGACGCTGCGCGACGACCCGAACGTCGTCACCCAGTCGATCGGCGAGGAGCCCAATCGGCGCGTCGTGCTGGTGCCACGCGCCAGCTGACCTCCCGGACGTCACCCGAGCGGCCTCGCGGACGTCTTGACTGGGCCTGCCCTGCGCATACCCGCCGCGGATGGCTCCATTCGACCCGGCTGCTAGGATGTCCCCTCCATGACCACGACCACACCCGATCCGGTCACCCTCGCCCCCGAAGCGCCACGATCGTCGGTGCGCCTACGATTCCTGGTCGCTTTCCTCATCGGCCTGATCGGGGCGACCTTGCTCGGCGCTGGGGCGTTGTACGCCTACGATCAGCAGCACGTCGGCAGGATCCTGCCGGGGGTGCGGGTCGGGATCGTGGACCTGTCCGGCCTCGATCCGGCTGCGGCAGCCGAGCAACTCGACGCCGAGTACGGCGATCTGTCGGAAGGCGAGGTCGTTCTCGCCGGCCCGGACGGTGACATCGTGCTGCCGTACGCCTCCTTCGGCCGACGAGCCGACGTGGAAGCCATGGTCGCGGAGGCGATGGCCGTGGGCCGGAACGGCAATGTGGTCGAGCGGGCGATCGCAGACGCCCGTACGGCGCTGAGGGGCGTGACCCTCGAGCCGCGCGTCACTTACGACGCCGATCTGCTCGCCCAGCGGATCAGCGGCCACCTGGGCCTGTTGACCCGCGACCCCAGGGACGCCTCGGTCGTCACGACGGAGGACGGCACGTTCACCGTCGAGCCCGGCAGCGACGGTCGGCGGGCAGATGCCACCGAACCCATCGCGGAGGCCAGCGCGGCACTGGCGAACCTGGACGCTCCGACGCGGTTGGAGCTGGCCGTCCCGGTCGAGGTGATCGAGCCGACCGTCACGACCGCCGAGGCCGTCGAGGCCAAGGCGATGGCGGATCGGATGACCGCCAAGATCACGCTCCCCATCGAGGACGTCGACAAGGCGCCGTCCATCTCCGCGAAGCGACTGCGCAGCTGGGTCTCGTTCGCCCCGACGGCCGATGGCGGATACGCCCCGGTCATCGATACCGAGCCCTTGCCCGGGGTCCTGGAGAAGCTGGCCAAGTCCGTCGACAAGGCCCCCGTCAACGCGTCCTTCAAGACGTCCGGCGGTGAGATCACCGGGGTCACGCGAAGCAGGAACGGCTATCGCATGGACATCGCCGCCACCGCAGCCTCGATCGAGGCGATGCTGGCCGAGCGAGCGACGGGCCCGGTGAGCCTCGCCGTCGCGCCGACGCTGGAAGTCACCGAGCCGGTCCTGACGACGGCACAGGCTGAGGCGGCACGGCCGAAGATGAAACGCATCTCGCGCTGGACGACCTACTTCCCGATCAGCGAGAAGAACGGCGACGGGGCAAACATCTGGATCCCAGCTCGGCTGATCGACGGATACGTCGTGGCACCGCGGGCGACGTTCGACTTCTGGGATGCGATCGGCCCGGTCACGCGCGAGAAGGGCTACAAGTCCGGCGGAGCGATCATCAACGGCAAGACCGAGCCGCAG
>JAOUEG010000126.1 GCA_029858845.1 Chloroflexota bacterium
GAGGTGGCGATGGCATTGGCCGTGTCGTGGAACCCGTTGATGTAGTCGAAGACGACGGCGAGCGCGATGACCAGGACGAGGGAGAACGTGACGGCTTCCAAGGAGGAAGGTGACTCCACTGGCGGGTGCTGATCAGCGACGTGTGAGCGCGACCTTGGCAATCCTAGCCGGGGGCCGCATCACCTGTTTGAGGTGAATGCCATGGTGAGCCCACCCGGCTCGGTCGGCGGGCCGTCCTCCCCGCTATCCTTACCCGGCCATGCGACTCTCCCACCTCTTCTTCACCACGCTTCGCGACGACCCGGCCGAAGCCGAGATGCCGTCGCATCGGTTGCTACTGCGGGCGGGCTATGTCCGGCAGCTGGGTTCCGGCATCTATTCGCTCCTGCCACTGGGCAAGCGCGTGAACGATCGCGTCGAGCAGATCGTACGCGAGGAGCAGGATCGGATCGGCGGCCAGGAGATGGAGATGCCGGTCGTGCACCCTGCCGACCTCTGGCGCGCCAGCGGACGCTACGAGACCGTCGGCCCGGAGATGGGTCGATTCAAGGATCGCAATGGGCGCGACATGGTCCTGGCGATGACGCACGAGGAGGTCGTGGGTCAGCTCCTGGCGGACGTCGTCCGATCATGGCGCCAGCTCCCGATGATGGTCTATCACTTCCAGACCAAGTGGCGCGACGAACCTCGTGCCCGGGGCGGCCTGATCCGGGTGCGCGAGTTCGTCATGAAGGACGCCTACTCGTGCGACCGCGACGACGCCGGCCTTGACGTGAGCTACTGGGCGCAGTACGGCGCCTACGTGCGGACGTTCGAACGGCTCGGCCTGGCCACGATCGCGGTGAGCTCCGACGTGGGCATGATGGGCGGCAGCCTGGCCCACGAGTTCATGGTCCTCAATCCGGCCGGCGAGGACGTCCTTGTCCTGTGCGAGTCGTGCGACTACGCCGCGAATCGTCAGGTCGCGGTCATCCCAAGGCCGGATCCCGCCGCCGAGGATCCGCTCCCGCTCGAGGAGTTCGAAACTCCCGGGGCGACCACGATCGCCTCGCTCGCCGCCTACCTCGACATCGGTGCAGATCGCACGGCCAAGGCCGCGTTCTTCGTCACCGGTGACGGGCGCCTCGTCACGGCGGTCGTGCGGGGCGATCACGAGGTCAACGAGACAAAGCTCGGGAACGCCGTCAAGGCGACCGGCGGCCTACGCCCCGCACAGATCGAGGAGATCAAGGCCGCCGGGATGGAGGCAGGGTACGGCTCCCCGATCGGCGCTCGCGGCACCTTCGTCGTCATCGACGATCTCGTCGCTCGCTCCCCGAATCTCGTCGCGGGCGCCAATCGCGAAGGCTTCCATTACCGGAACGCCAACGCCGGTCGCGATTACACCGCGGACGTGACCGCCGACATCACTAACGCGCAGGGCGGTGACCCGTGCCCGAACTGCGGCAATCCCGTCATCCTGCGCAACGGCATCGAGGTGGGCAACATCTTCAAGCTCGGGACCAAGTACTCCGATGCCTTCGAGGCGACGTACCTCGGCGAGGACGGTCAGGCCCACCCGATCGTCATGGGCTCGTACGGGATCGGCGTCGGACGGAACGTCGCCTGCATCGTGGAGACCCACCACGATGAGAAGGGGATCGTATGGCCGGCCGAGGTGGCGCCGTACGCCGCCCACCTGGTCTCCATCGGCACGGCCAAGGAACCGCGGGTCGCGGAGATCGCCGAGCAGCTGCACGGTCTTGCAGCTGATGCTGGGCCGCGCCGCGAGATCCTGTGGGACGACCGTGACGAATCGCCCGGCGTGAAGTTCACGGACGCCGAACTCCTGGGGATGCCGTGGATCCTGACGGTGTCGCCACGCTCGCTCGCGGCCGGCGGTGTCGAGGTCACGGAGCGCGCGACCGGTGAGCGCACGTTGCGACCGATCGAGGAGGTCGAGCGCCAGCTCGTCGATGGGTTCTGATCTCGATGTCGGTGCGATGACCCAGCTGGCCGTCGGCGATGCCCCGGATGCCGGTCGATACGAGGCGCGCCTTGGCGCCGACCTGGCGGGGTTCCTCGACTATGTCGTCAAGCACGGCCGGATCGCCCTCGTGCACACGGAGGTGCTCGCCGACCACCAGGGCAGGGGAGTCGGGAGTGCCCTGGCTCGGTTCGCGCTCGATGATGCGCGTCGCCGCGGCCTGCGCGTCATCCCCAGTTGCCCGTACGTGCGTGCCTACCTCGAGCGTCACCCGGAGGATCGCGACATCGTCGTCGGCGCCATCGCGGAGCCGGGTTGACCGTGCGCCGTAGCATGGCCAGATGGCACCGCGCGCTCGCCGTCATGTCGCCGTGTCCGCCCTCGGATCCCACGATGGCGCCGCGGCGTTGACGGGCGCGCAGATCAGCGCCATCAATCGGTTCCCGGATGACAACCCGAACCCGGTCATGCGCGTGGATGACGATGGCCACCTGATCTACGCCAACCCAGCGAGCGCCGGGGTCCTCCGGGCGCTCGGCGTCGCGCTCGGGGACAGCCTGCCCGCCGACACCCTCCTCCGGCTGCGCGAAGCCGCGACGACTCGTGGCTTCGTCGAATTGACGGCGGACGATCGGACCTTTGCCGTCTGGCCGGTGCCGATCCCGGATCTCGGCTTCACGAACCTGTACGGGACCGATGTCACCGCCGAGCGGGCGATCGTCCGATTCCCGGATGAGAACCCCAATCCGGTCCTTCGCTTCGCCTGGGACGGAACGCTCCTCTATGCGAATGCCGCGAGCGATGGCCTGGTCGCGGGTTTCGGGCTGGCACCTGGGGCGCCGCTGCCAGACGATCTGCGGGACACGCTGCTGGAACTGGCCAGGGCACCCGGCGAGAAGACGCTCGAGGTCGAGACCGGCGGCTGCACGTACGCCCTGCTGCCGGTGGACGTACCGGCCTTCAGGTTCATCAACGTGTACGGGACTGACGTGACCGCGGTCAAGGAGCGGGAGAGGCTGGCTCGCGAGAACGAACGGCTGCTGCTCAACATCCTCCCGTCCCCGATCGCCGATCGACTGCGCGACGGCGAACCGCTGATCGCGGATCGGTTCGACGATGTCACCCTGATGTTCGCCGACATCGTCGAGTTCACGCGGCTATCGTCGACGATGTCGCCGCCCCAGCTGGTCGGGGTGCTGAACGAGGTCTTCACGGTCTTCGACGCCCTCGTCGAGCGCTACGACCTGGAGAAGGTCAAGACGATCGGCGACGCGTACATGGTCGTGGGCGGCATGCTGGAAGCGTCGGACGACCACACCGCTCGGATGGCGGCTATGGCGCTCGACCTCGCGGGCTGTGTCGGCGGGATCGAAGCGGCGTCGCGCCACGGGATCGCCTTCCGGGTGGGCATCCATACCGGTCCCGTGGTCGCGGGCGTCATCGGCACGAAGAAGTTCATCTATGACGTCTGGGGTGACACGGTCAACGTGGCGAGCCGGATGGAATCGCTCGGCGTACCCGGTCGCGTCCAGGTGACCCACGCCGTGGAGGAGCGGCTGCGCGGCAGCTTCGAGTTCGAGTCTCGCGGCCTCGTTGACGTCAAGGGCAAGGGTCCGTTGCACACGTTCTTCCTGGTCGGGCGGTCCGCCTCCGCGGCGCCTGCAGGGTCGCCCGCCTTCTAGAGCCTGCGCTAGCCGATGCTGGTCACGGGCACGCTCCTCCTCGCGGTCTTCTGCCTCGGCATCGACATGTACGTCGTGGCCGCGCTGATCCCCACGATGGCCGACGACCTCGGCGAACCGGTGGCAGCCCTCGGCCTGCTCGTGAGTGCGTACGCGCTGCCGAACGCGCTCCTTGCCCCGCTGCTCGGTCCGCTGTCAGATCGGTTCGGGCGGCGTATCGCGTTGTTCGGCGGGATGACGTTCTTCGCGATCACGGTGGCCGGCACGGCGATCGCTCCGACGCTGCCCATCCTCGTCGTCCTGCGCATCCTCAACGGACTTGGAGCCGCCGTGGTGATGCCGGCGGCCTTCGCCTATGCCGGGGACCTGCCGACCGCGACACAGCGATCGCGAGCGATGGGCAACCTCGCGATGGGCTACCCGCTGGCGGCGCTCCTGGGCCTGCCCCTCGGAGCGTTCCTGGCCGGCTTCTTCAGCTGGCACGTCACCTTCCTGGCGGTGGCGCTCCTGGCCGGAACCGCTGCCATCCTCCTGTGGCGACTTCCACCGGACCGGCCCAAAGCGACGTCGGCGATCGGCTATCGCGAGGGCCTGCGCCTGGCGGTCGGCGACCGAGCCGTCCTGTCCGTCCTGGTCGTGACGTTCGTGTGGTTCCTGGGTCCATTCGGCATGTTCACGTTCGTGGGGGACTTCTTCCAGACGTCGTACGGCCTGGACACGACGCAGGTCGGCCTCGTATTCGTGGTCCTTGGGGTGGTCGGCGTGATCTCGGCCAGGACGAGCGGGCGCCTCACGGCCTCGCTCGGGCCGCGCCGAGTCGTCCTGATCGGCATCGCCTGTTTCGGCGTTGCGGTCCTCATCCTGCCGTCCACGCCGCCGTATCTTGCCCTCTCCCTGCTCATCTTCGCGGTCTGGGTCTTCGGCACCTGGTTCGGCCTGCCGGCGCAACAGGCGATCGCAGCCGGGCTCAATCCGCGAGCTCGCGGCACGATCTTGGCCTTCAACAGCAGCGCCCTGAATCTGGCAGCCGTGATCTCACCGGCCATCGGCGGGGCCGTGATCGCGGCGAGCGACTTTCGTCTGCTCGGGACCTACACGGCGGGCATTGCAGCCATCGCGTTCGTGACGGCGTACGTCCTGCTGCCACGACCTCGCCCCGTTGCCGGCCAGGAGCCGGCTGCCTTGACGGCCGCCGACTGCGTCGTCGAGTGCGCCCCGGTCTGACGCGGTCGCCATGCGCCGAGTCGGGGAGATGCTGCGCTCGGCGCTCAGCAGCCTGGGGCAGGGCCCGCCGGCCTGCTCCCACCTGGACCAGGCACGCAACGTCGAGCCGCGGACGGCCGGTTGCGAAGCGTGTCTCGCGGATGGCGGCACCTGGGTCCATCTCCGGATCTGTCTCGCCTGTGGCCGGGTTGGATGCTGCGATCAGTCGCCCGGCCGTCACGCCTTCCGTCACTTCGAGTCCACGCGGCATCCCATCACCCGATCGCATGAGCCGGGGGAGACCTGGGCCTGGTGCTGGATCGACGAGATCGAGGTCTGAGGCCACCGAGCGACCGCGGTGCTGTCGGGGGCGTCGGAGGCTAGGATTCGAGCCCTGATGCCGCCGCGTCCACCACTTCCCAGCGAGGACCTGTATGCCCGCCTCGGCGTCCCACGCGATGCCAGTCCGGAGGCGATCGAGATCGCCTGGCGCGGCCTGCTGCGGAAGCACCATCCGGACGTTGCCGGCCCGGATGGGTTGGATCTCGCCAAGCGGATCAACGTCGCCCACGACTGGCTGAGCGACGCGGAGCTGCGACGACACTACGACCGGGAGCGCCAGCCAGTCGAGCGGGTCGGACGCGACGGCCGATATGCAGCGCGAACGTCGCCGCCGACGCGTACGACGCCGAACCGTACGGCACCGCGACGTCCGCCAACGCTTCAGGAGCGTGTGGCATCCGTGGTCGATCGAGTCGCGCGAGTGTCGGCCGACGACCTGGATCGACTCGCGCTCGCCGAACCGGCTCCGATCGCCTTCCTCGCCACGCTCCGCCGGTTCGTGCCCGCGGAATTGGCGAGCACCATGGATCTGGCCGTGCGGGAGGCTCTATCGGGCTTGCCACCGACGGCGCGGCGGGACCCTGCGATCCGCGATGCCATCACCGGCAAGCTCGCAGACGTCGTGCTCGGTGACGCGCTCGACGAGCTTCTGGGGGATCCGGCAGGCGGGCGCGCCCGCGAGCGATTGACGCGCGGCTGGGATGCGGCCGTCGGCCAGCCACGCTACGGACCGGGGACTCCCGCGGTCCTGGACCTGATGGACCGACTTTCCGACCT
>JAOUEG010000127.1 GCA_029858845.1 Chloroflexota bacterium
GAGCGGCTCGTCGCCGAGGGCGTCAGCCATGCCGTTATCGTCGAGCGCCAGCTCGCCGCGCCGCGGCTGGATCCGCCGGGATCGACCTTCCGGTACGCGACCTCGACGTTCGACCTCCTCGGGGCCGTCATCACGGCGCTCGATGGACAGCCGTATCCCGACGCGATCCGAACCCGGCTGCTGGATCCGCTCGAGATGCGCGACACGACCTTCGACCCGCGCCCGCGACACGGGGATCGGGTCGTGATGCCCCTTGCCTCACCCGGCAGCAGCGACTGGTTCCCCACCGCGATGGCCGACTCGTTCATCGCCATGGCCCCACCGGGCGGCGGCCTGTGGAGCTCGGCCGGCGACCTGCTGCGCTTCGGTCGCGCGATGTTGCGCGGCGGGGAGCTCGACGGCCACCGGATCCTGCCGCGGCCGTTCGTCGATCTGATGACGCGTGAGACGACCGTCGACGGCGTCGGGGCGAGCGACGACCCGGTGACCGCGTCGCACTACGCCCTCGGCTGGGGCAAGCCGGGCGTCACCACTCCCGGTTCCCGGACAGCGTTCGGCCACGACGGGGTAGCCGGCACGCGCCTCTGGATCGACCCCGGCGAGGACCTGGTCATGGTCTATCTCACGGGCGTGTGGGGCTACCCGACCGAGCCGATCGACCTGGTCATGAACGCGATCCTCGCCGCCGTGCGCTGACCGCCTGATCCCCGGACGCCCATCGTCCGGATCTCGAGCCACGCCCGTGCAAGGCGTCCGACGGCTCAGTCGGTGGCGGGCAGCGGCTCGATCGGCGGCAGTCGGCCGTAGATGTCCGGGCTGATGTCCCTGCCGCGCGCATCCTGGGCAAGGACCGCGGCACGGATCGCGGCCTTCGCGTCCGGCCCGAGGGTCTCGACCGACACGAGCTCGAGCTCCTCGCGCTCCTCCTCGCGCGCGCCGGCCCAGCCGACTCGCACGCCGCCTACGCCCGGTGCGTAGTACTTGAGCTGGTGCGCGTCCGGCTCATCGCGACTGAACTCGTCGATGACCAGTACGTCCTCATAGCAGCCCGCCGGGACGCAGGTGACCGATCCCGTCTCGAACACCCGCGCGCGATCCGCCCAACCCACCGAAGGGGCATATCCCTGCGCGTAGCTGACGGCGCTGTGCCGGGGTTCGCCCAACATCCAGATCCCGGCGCTCGCGTCGTCAAAGCCGGCGATCCAGATCGGCGCTTCCACGAACTGCCCGTCCTCGTACTCCTCCGGGTACTGGCCGAGATGCCAGATGTTGCCCTCGTCGTCCTGGGCGAGGAAGATGAGCTCGGCCTCGTTGAGGACGCCGTCCGTGAGGTCCAGTTCGTAGGCCACGAGCGCCTGCACGCCGTCCACGACCTTGCTCAGGTCGGTGATCTGGAGCTCGACGCGGCGAGCGTGCCGGAAGCCGTCGATCGTCGCCTCACCCTCCCAGATCCAGCGGGTCCCGGGCTTGAACGGAAGCCACAGGTTATCGATCGTGGTCGGGTCGCTGAACGCGCCGCGCGGGAAGGTCTCGGTCAGGGTCTCTTCCGGCGGCGGTGGTAGCGTCTCGGCCACCGACGGCGGAAGGGTCGGTGCGCTGCTCGACGTCGCGGCCACGGACGGGACCGACGCGGGGGCCGTCGTCGCCCCGGTGACCGCGGTAGGCCCTGTGGACGGCGTCGTCGCGTTGCAGGCGGCCAGCAGCATGCCCGCCACGACGACGATCCCGACCGACCTCAAGCGACGCATCGAGCGTACTCCTTGACTCAGACCGCCGCCGGGGACGGCGTCGGTGCGTTCTTCCCGGAGCCCTGGTCGCTGACCCGGCCGAACCGCAGGTACAGGGATGGCGTGACGAACAGGTTCAACAGCGTCGAGGTGATGAGCCCACCCAGGATCACGATCGCCAGGGGATGTTCGATCTCGTGGCCAGGCAGGTCGCCGGCGATCGCAAGCGGCACGAGCGCGAGCCCGGTCGCGAGGGCGGTCATGAGGATCGGCGACAGGCGCTCGCGAGCGCCACGGATGACCAGGGCGGTGCCGAACCGCTCGCCCTCCTCTCGCTCGAGGTGCTGGAAGTGGCTGATCATCATGATCCCGTTCCGCGCGGCGATGCCGAGGACGGTGAAGAACCCGACCAGCGAGCCGAGCGAGATCACCCCGCCGGCCAGCCAGGCCGCGAGCACGCCACCGACGAGCGCGAAGGGCAAGGTCAGGAACGACAGGGTCGCCAGGCGAGTGCTGCCGAACGATGCCTGGAGCAGCAGGAAGATCCCGACGACGGCGATGGACGCGAACAGGAGGAGGCGATCCTGGGCGCCCTGCCGTTCGGCGAATTCGCCGAGGAGCTCCGGATGGGTGCCCTGCGGGAAGTCGATCCCCGCCAGGGCGGCTTCGACGTCGCGGGTGACCGATCCCAGGTCGCGCCCTTCGACATTCGCGTCGACGTCGATCTTGCGGAACAGGCCCTCGTGTTTGATGCTGTTGGGCGTCGGGACGATCTCGACGGTGGCGATGTCGCCGAGCGGTACCGTGTCGCCGGCGTTGGTATCCATCGGCAGGCGGGCGATGGCACTGAGATCGGCACGCGCCTCGGGCGTGCTCCAGACATGGACGTCGTAGGCCTGGCCGCCGAGGAACAGGTCGCCGACCTCCTCGCTCGCGACGAACGCCGAAGCCGCCCGCCGGACGTCCCCGGGCTTGATCCCGAGCGGTGCTGCCTTGGCCAGATCGACCTCGACCGCGATCTGGGGGATCTCGACCTGGAGCTCCCGATGCAGGTCGACGATCCCGGGGATGTCGGCGAGTGCCTCCTCGACCTCGACGGCCTTCTCGCGCAGGACATGGAGATCGGAACCGAAGATGCGGACGACGATCGCGTCGCTCGAACCGGTCAGGACCTCGCGGATCCGCTCCTTGAGGTACGTCTGGACATCACGCCGGATGCCCGGGTAACCGTCGACGACCTCCTGGACGGCGGCGTGCGTCTCGTCGTAGTCGACCGATGGGTCGACGCTGATCCAGTTCTCACCGAAGTCGATCCCGACCACCTCGTCCGCAAGCAGCGCCTGGCCGATATGCGATCCACAGTTGCGGACGCCCGGGATGGTGCGCAGCTCGATGCAGGCCGCGGTCGAGATCCGCACCTCCTCCTCGTGTGAGGTCCCGGGCGCGGTGACCCAATGCATCAGGAAGTCGCGCTCCTTGAAATCGGGCAGGAGCGATTGTCCGAGTTGCGTCGCCACCAGCAGACCCGCGATGGTCACGCCGGCAACGGCTGCGAACGCCGGGCGGGAATGGCTGACGACCCTCGCCAGCAGGCTCGCGTAGGCCGCCTGCAAGCGGCGCCCGATCGGCGACTCCCGACGCTCGATCGGGGCATCGCGAAGCAGGATGTAGGCCATCGCCGGCGTCACCGTCAGGGCGACTCCCAGGGATGCCAGCACGGCGAGCGCATAGGCCATCGCCAGCGGCTGGAAGAACGCCCCGGACAGTCCCGCGATGAAGAAGACGGGCATGATCGCGACGACGTCGATGAGCGTCGCGTAGATGATCGCGCCACGGACCTCGATCGACGCGTCGAGGATGATGCTCGATGTAGGTCGGTCGCTTCCGGCGCTTCGCGCCAACCGGAGCCGTCGCGTGATGTTCTCGATATCGATGATGGCGTCGTCGACCACGACCCCGACGGCGATGACCAGCCCGGCCAGGATCATCGTGTTGATGGTGACGTCCCGGAAGTCGAGGATCAGCACCGCCGCCATGAGTGACAGCGGGATCGCCACGAGGCTGATCAGGGCGGTCCGCCAGTCATACAGGAACATGACCAGGATGAAGAACACGAGGATCGAGCCCACGATCAGGGCGTTCGTGAGGTTCCCCAGCGCGGCCTCGATGAAGGTCGCCGGCCGGAAGATGGCGGAGTCGACGGCGATCCCGCTGAGCCCGGGCGCAAGGTCCTCGAGCGCGGCCTCGACGCCGCGGGTCGTGTCCAGGGTGTTCGCCCACGGGAACTTCTCGATGATGAGCATGATCCCCGGGCCGTCATTGATCACCGCGTCGCCCCACAGCGGCATGTGGTCTTCCTTGACCAGGGCGATGTCGGTCAGCGGGACCGCGATGCCACCGCGACCGGTCACCGACACGGTCGCCAGATCTTTCGGCTCGGTGATCGACGGCACGTGGCGGACCACGAATCGCTGGTTGGCCGTCTCCACCACACCGCCCGTGCCGATGACGTTGCCGTCGGTGAAGAACAGGATCCCCTCGTCGAGCGACGACGCGGTGGACTCCATGACCTCGCGCATGGACACGCCGGCGGCCGCCATCCGCTCGGGTTGGACCTGCACGTGGAATTGCTGGAGGCGCTCGCCCCAGATGGCCACGTTGGCCACGCCGGGCACGCTCAGCAATCGTGGTCGGATGGTCCAGTACGAGATCGCGGACATGTCGATCATCGACACCGAATCGGACGTCAGGCCGATCTTCATGACCCGGCTCGTCGCGGACAACGGCTGCATCATGAACGGCGGTGACGCCCACGTCGGCAACGTCGGCGTGACCACCGCCACCCGCTCCTGGACGAGCTGTCTGGCCAGGAGCAGGTCCGTGCCGGGCTCGAAGATCATCAGGACAGACGACAGCCCGGTCACCGACGTCGAGCGGATCACGTCCAGGCCCTCGACGCCGGCCAGAGCCTGCTCGAGTGGGACCGTGACGAGGGATTCGACCTCTTCCGACGTCATGCCCAGCGAGATCGTCTGGATCTCGACCCGAGGCGGCGCGAACTCCGGGAAGACGTCGACCGGCATCCCCTGCACCTGGGACGCGCCGAAGAGCATCATCCCGGCGGCGAGCGCTACGACGATGAAGCGGAAGCGCAGGCTGGCGGCGACGATCCGTCGCAACACGGCGATCTGCCCCTAGCCCGTCACGGCCCGGCGGTCAGTGACCGCCGCCGACGCCCTGGTCGGCGCCGTACAGCTCGGCCCCACCCACGGTCACGACGAGGGTGCCGGCGGGTGGCCCATCGCTGAGGACCGCGAGCCCGCTCACGATCTGCTCGACCGTTACGGGGACGCGCATGAAGAGGAGGCCTTCCGGGTTCACGTAGGTCCACGTGGCGCCTTCGGCGTCGTAGAGCAGGGCCGCATATGGGATCACCGGGCGATCGCGGCCACCGACCCGCTCCATGGCCACGGCGGCGGTGGCGATGCCAAGCCGTTCCGCGGCGCGCTCGGACAGGGTGAGGCGACTGACCGTCGAGCCGTCGCCTTCGTCGATGGTCAAGGCAGGGGGCGTCGCCGCGGTGTCGCCGGACGCGCCGCCGCAGCCGATGGCCAGCCCGATGACACCGAGGACCAGCACCGAGCGGACGACGTTCGTCATCGCGGATCTCCTCATCGCGACGGCCATCAGGCCGGGCTCATGGCCGGCTGCTCGACCGGCTCGTTGACCGATTCCGCCTGGGCGCTCGGTCCCGAGCTGCGGCAGACGGCGGGGATGATGAGCAGAGTGAACAGGGTCGAACTCACGAGGCCGCCCACGATCACGACGGCCATGGGGCGGATGATCTCGAGGCCGGCCAGATCCCCGAGGACGATGAAGGGGGCGACCGCCGCGGCCGTGCCGAGCGCCGTGGTCAGGATCGGGGCGAGTCGATCCTGTGCTGCGCGGACCACGAGGTCAAAGCCCGCGCGCTCGGCGGCTTCGCGCTCCAAGTCCTGGTAGTGGGCGATCAGGGTGATGCCATTGCGAACCGCGATGGCGAGCACGGCGAACAGGCCCACGAGCGCCCCCAGCGAGAGATCGCCACCGCCGATGGCGAAGCCGGCCAGCACGCCCCCGATCAGGGTGGCAGGCATCGTGATCAGGGTCATGGCTGCCAGACGCCAGCTGCCGAACGACGCCTGGAGCACCAGGAACGCCCCGAGCACTGCCGCCAGGACCGCGATCACCAGGCGCAGCTGG
>JAOUEG010000128.1 GCA_029858845.1 Chloroflexota bacterium
CTCGCCCTCGACCGCCGGTGCGCGCCAGCGGACATCCCGCCACATGAGCACCAGGGCGCGGTTCAGGAGGTACCGACCATCGGTCGCATCCGCCCACCACGGGGTGATGTCCAGGGCGACCCGTGGATCGGCGATGGCGGCATCGAGCCAGGCGTCGTCACGGGGCCCCATGACGGTCAGGATGGCCGCGTCCGTCGTGAAGCGGGTGCCCGTCGGCAGACCCAGGTGGATGCCGAGCTCTCCCCGATGTGTGGCCACGCGGGCACGGGCGAGCTGCGGGCCAAGCCAGGCCAGGTAGCTGCGCTCCACGCTGGCTCGGTCCGCCGTCAGCAGGCTGCGCTCGCCATCGGCCCAGTCGATCCCGAGCTCGCGGCCCAGTCGTTCCAGCACCCGAACGACGAACCGGTGGTAGCCGGGTCCGGCCACGACGGTCTCGCCCGCCACGGCCACCCCACCCGTATCCGACGCGGAGATCAGGACCGGGGTCGCAGCCGGATGCAGGTCCACGGCGAGCGCCACGTCGCCTCCGCCGGACGGCCGCAGCTGTGCCGCACGCACGGACTCGGGATACTCGGCTCGGAACCACGCCTCGGCATCGGCGAGCAGCCGCTCACCGGGCGGCATGCGGGGGATCAGCCCTCGCTTCTGTGCCTGCCCTGCGAGTCGCGCGTCGAGTCGGTCCGCGATCATGATCGCCACTAGATCCGACGATAGCCCGGCGCGACCCCGCGGCACGGAGGCCGGTTCGTACCAGCGACCCCGGCACGACAGTCTGGTGCGGTCGCGCACCGCAGGGCGCGGCACGGGCCGCCAATCCCGACCCCTCTGGTCGGGATTGGACATTCGCGATATAGTCGGACGTCGAATGGACGACCTCTACCGCGACTACATCCTCGAGCACTATCGGCGCCCCCACAACTTCGGGGTCGTCGAAGACGCGGACGCCTCTCATGAAGGAGCGAATCCGCTGTGCGGCGATCGCATCACGCTGATGCTCGGCGTCAAGGACGGAGTCGTGGACCGGGTCGGTTTCACCGGCCGCGGGTGTGCCATCAGCCAGGCGAGCGCCAGTCTGCTGACGGACGAGATCAAGGGAAAGCCGATCGCCGAGGTCGCGGCCTTCGGCGCGGACGACCTGCTCGACCTGCTCGGCATCGAGATCAGCCCGGCGCGCCTCAAGTGCGCGATGTTGAGCCATGACAGCCTCCAGCATGTGCTGCAGGACCTGGGCGCTGCCACCGGTCCCTCGTCACCTGCCGAATCCGCCAATGAGGTCGGATCGTGATGGGCCGCTGCAGGTGTAACGGGCCGGCCTGAGCGCCGGCGCATCCAGCCGCCCCTGCCGTGCGAACCATGTATCGAGGACGGTAGGAGGGGAACCGTCCTCACCGCCCTGGTCCCGAGGCCCGAGGCCAGCTTGTCGACCACCCGGAGCTCACCAGCCCCATGCCGAAGTCCTTCGCGGACCTCCTTCGCGAGGCCCGCACCCAGATCCGTGAAGTCACGCCACTCGAGGTGAGCGCCCTTCCCAAGGGCACCGCCGTCATCGTCGACGTGCGCGAGGAATATGAATGGGAACAGGGGTACATCCCGGGAGCCGAGCACGTCTCCAAGGGCTACCTCGAGCAGGCGATCGAGGAGGTCGCCCCGGATCGCGACCAGCCGGTCGTCCTGTACTGCGCCGGCGGGATCCGCTCGCTGTTCGCCGCGCAGACCATGCAGGAGATGGGGTACACGGACGTGGCCAGCATGTCCGCCGGTTTCCAGGGATGGAAGAGCGCGGGTCTGCCATTCGACAAGCCCATCACCCTGAGCCAGGACCAGAAGCAGCGCTATAGCCGGCACCTGCTCATCCCCGAGGTCGGCTCGGCTGGGCAGGCGAGGCTCCTCGCGAGCAGGGCCCTGATCATCGGCGCCGGTGGCCTCGGCAGTCCCGCTGCGCTCTATCTCGCGGCCGCGGGGGTCGGGACGATCGGCCTCGTGGACTTCGACATCGTCGACGTCAGCAACCTCCAGCGCCAGATCGTCCATACGACAGCTCGCGTGGGGGAGCGCAAGGTCGAGAGCGCCAGCGTCGCCATCAAGGCGCTCAATCCGGAGATCGAGGTGGTCGCCCACGAGGAGATGCTCGGGGCCGCCAACGTGGAGCGGATCATCGCCGGCTACGACGTGATCCTGGACGGGACGGACACGTTCGAGACGCGCTACATCCTCAACGACGCCGCCGTGGCTGCCGGGATCCCGGTCATCCATGCCAGCGTGTTCCGGTTCGAGGGGCAGCTCACCACCTTCGTCCCGTACGAAGGTCCGTGCTACCGCTGCCTCTACCCGACCCCGCCGCCTCCCGAGCTCGCGCCTGGCTGCTCGGTGGCAGGCGTCCTGGGTGTGGTCCCCGGCATCCTGGGCCTGCTCCAGACCAACGAGGCGCTCAAGGTGCTGCTCGGCATCGGCAACACCCTCGCGGGTCGGCTGATGCTGTTCGACGCGCTGGAGACCGAGTTCACCGAACTCCAGCTCCGGCGTGACCCGCGCTGCCCGGTCTGCTCCGACGAGGCGGTGGCTGCGCGTGCCGCCGGGCGACCATTGGCGACCACCGCGATGGGAGCCGACGCCCCGTTCCTGCTGACGACGACCGGTCTGGCGGGAACGATCTCGCCGGAGGCGCGCGCATGAGCACCGTGTTCATCCCGTCGGTGCTGCGCGCCAACGTGGGCGGCGCCAAGGCGCTCGAGGTGGACGGGTCGACGGTCCGCGGGATCGTCGATGGGCTCGTCTTGCAGCACCCCGCCCTCCGTGGCCAGCTGCTGACGGACGACGGCGAACTCAATCGGTTCGTGAACGTCTACGTCAACGGCCAGGACGTTCGCTACCTGGCCGGCCTCGAGACGCCGGTCGCGACGACCGACGAGGTTCGCCTCCTGCCGGCCATGGCAGGAGGCTGAGGCTCCATGGCGATGCCGGGGCTGCGGGTGTCCGGGCCGGCCGACCCGGACGATCACGCTCACGGTCACCGGTCGGACCGCACCGACGATCATCCGCACTTCCACGACCATGACGAGCTGCCGCGCCACGGCGGCCGATTCGGCAACATCCTGGACGCCATCGGTCACACGCCGATCGTCGAGATCCCACGGATGTCGCCGCGGCCCGAGGTCCATATCTTCGCCAAACTGGAGATGATGAACCCGACCGGCTCGGTCAAGGACCGGGCAGCCAAGTACCTGGTCGAGGACCTGGAACAGCGAGGGTTGTTGCACGAAGGCTCGATCATCCTCGAGCCGACGTCGGGCAACACCGGGATCGCCCTGGCCATGATCGGACGGCGCAAGGGGTACCGCGTCGCCCTGGTGATGCCGGACAACGTGACCCCCGAGCGCCGTCAGATGGCCGCGCTGTTCGGGGCAGAGGTCATCGATTCGCCCGGATCACTGGGGTCCAACGGAGCCATCGCGCTGGCCAAGCACCTCGTCTCCAAGGACGAGCGTTTCGTCATGCCGTACCAGTACGGCAATCAGGCCAATCCGCAGGCCCATTATGAGACGACGGGGCCGGAGATCCTGGCCGATTGCCCGGAGATCGACATCTTCGTTGCGGGCCTGGGCACGGGCGGGACGCTGATGGGCGTGTCGCGCTACCTGCGCGAGCACAAGCCCGGCGTCCGGATCGTCGCCGCCGAGCCGCTTCCCGGTGAGAACGTGCAGGGATTGCGATCGCTCGACGAAGGCTTCGTCCCGGAGATCCTGGACCCGTCGCTGATCGACGCCAAGTACCTCGTGTCCAACCGCGATGCCATCGCCGCCCTGCGGGAGCTGGTGTTCCGCGAGGGCATCTTTGCCGGACCGTCGTGCGGCGCCGTCCTGGTGGCGGCATCCCGGGAGGCCGCCGAGATGACGTCGGGCACGATCGTCGCCCTGCTTCCCGATGGCGGCTGGAAGTACCTGTCCGTCGGGACGTTCACGACCGACTTCGACGAGATGGAGGGCGCCCTCGAAGGCGACGTCAACTGGTGGTGAGCCAACCCCGCTGATCCGGGGGTTCGCTCAGTGGCAGGACTCGCTGCCGACGTCCGCCAGGGCACCCGCCACCGTGGGGATGAACTGCCAGGAGTAGCCGGTTGCGTGGAGCGTGAACTGTTGCACGCCGAACGAGGCATTCGTTCGGAGCTCGCTGGCCGGGTGCGTCGAGCCGATTGAGGCAAGTTGCGTCCCGCCCGTGCCGACGATGAACTGCCGGATCCCGGTCGCGCTCTGGGTGCCGGTCGGCGTCATCCTCGCCAGCCGCTCGTACAGGTGGCTGTCGCCGCTCACGTAGAACTCTGCCCCCGCGTCCTGGAGCGCCTGCCACAGCGGGAGAACGCTGCTGGTCCCGCCGCTCGAGGCGAACCGAGGGTCGTGCCCGATGGATCCGATACAGGCCGAGGGGTGCGCGGCCAGGTCCTGTCGCAGCCATGTCTCCTGGGGTGACCCTACGCCGCATCCGCCGATCTCCGCGCAGTTCGTGTTCAGCATGACGATGTGCCACGACCCGAGATCGAAGCTGTAGTAACCCTTCGCGGGATCCCCGGCTCGTGCACCGAAGTAGTCGAAGTACGGCGTCGCGTTGTTCGTCCCGTACTCATGGTTGCCGGGAACCGCCCAGGTCCTGGCCTTGTGGCGCCCCCACGTCGGGTCGTAGCAGTCGGCGAACTCGGCGGCTGTGCCGTTGTCGTACACGGTATCGCCAGCGGCGAACACCGTACCCGCGATGCCGTCGAGCAGGTTCGCCGTCGCCTCATCACCCGAACTGCTGCAATCGCCGATGTCGCCGGCGCCGACCAGGACGGGATCCCCCGGCGAAGATGCGGGCGGGGCCCCAACAGTGATGAGGCTGGACTTCGTGAGGGTGTCGGACCCGCCGGCGTTGGTCACGCGCAGTGTCACGGAGTACGTTCCCGGCGAGGTGTAGGCGAGGTAGGGCGATCGTCGCGTCGAGTCGACGATCCCGTCGCCGTCGATGTCCCACTCCCAGGTCGCCGGGTTCCCGGTGGATGCATCCCGGAACCCGACCATCAGGGGCGCCTGGCCGGTCGTGATCGTGGTGGTGAAGTCGGCCGTCGGCGGCGTGACCGAGCCGTTGACGGTGACGATGAGCTGCGGCGCATTGCTCGTCTCACGCGTGCTCCAGTAGATGCTGTTGGAGCTGGCGTTCGCCATGCCGAAACTGATGATCCCGAGCCCGGTGACCGCACTGGTCACGTCGAAATCTCGCCATTCGTTATCGCCGACCGAACCTCCCCCGCCGATGATCGGTAGGCCGTCCAGTGGCGGGGCCGTGTTCCAGGTGATGCCCGACTCCGTCCAGGAATCGGACACCCGCCAGAGGGACCCGGCGTCCGGGCCTCCGTTCGTCGAATACAGCCGGAGGATCGCCCGCGTGACGGTGCCGTTGATGCCCTGGACGTCGAACTTCATGTAGCTGCGGTAGTCGATGCCCCCGGGGTCGTACCGAAGGCGCATCTCCGTACCGTCGCCCCAGTTCCGCGTCGGCTGGTCGTCCTTGATCTGGCTGTCGGCGATCGGGATGAACACCCCGTTCTCGGTCGGGCCGGGCTGGGCTGCCACGACGATCAGGGCGGGCTGGACGAGGGTGTCGGCGCCGTTGGGACCGGTCACCGTCAGGGAGACAGAGTAGGTACCGGCCGCGACGTAGGTGAACACGGGATGTTGGAGCGTTGAATCCACGACCCCGTCGTTCTGGAAGTCCCAGGCCCACGCCGTGGCTCCTCCGCTGGATTGATCGGTGAAGGCCACCTCCAAGGGGGCCGTGCCGGTTTCAGGCGTCGCAGTGAAGCCCGCGACGACGGGCGTCGGGGTCGGCGTGGGCGTCGGGGTCGGCGTGGGCGTCGGCGTCGGCGTGGGTG
>JAOUEG010000129.1 GCA_029858845.1 Chloroflexota bacterium
CTGCACCGCCCCCGTGCCTTCCCGGAACTGCCCGTACAGACCAGCGATCGTCCCGAGACTCGCGCCGATGGCGACGCCGTACAGCAGGAACCCGGTCAGCGTTCCGATGCCGAGTGTCCCGTCGATCACCTGGTGCCCGGTGTACCACAGCAGCAGCGCGATGGCGCCGAAGCCGAGGAAGCCCATGACGGCACCGAACCCGGCACGCCACAGCGCGAGGTGCGACCCGGCGGCGACCACGCCGCGCAGGGCGGCGTCGTAGCGGTGAAGCTCCCAGTCCTCCCGGACGTAGCTCTTGACCACCCGGATGCCCGACAGGGCCTCCTCCGCCGTCGTCGTACTGACCGCGATCATGTCCTGGACCTGGGTGCTCACGCGCTGGAGCGGTCGTCCGAACACGATCGCCACGGCGATGAGCGCCGGGGCCAGGAGCAGCACGACGAGCAGCAGGGTCGGGCTGAGCGTGAACAGGATGATCACGGACCCCACCAGCCCGATCACGGACGACAACAGGCTCGTGACCGTCTGGGTCAGCATCGTCCGGATGAGGGTGACGTCGCTGGACAGGCGCGACACGAGTTCACCGACGCGCCGCTGGCCGTGGAAGTCGAGCGAGAGGGTGATCAGTCGCCCATAGAGGTCGCCACGCAACTGGGCGACCACCCGCTCCCCCACGACCCCGAGCAGGTAGGTCTGGACGAAGCCGCCGACCGCCTGGATGGAGAACAGGGCGAACAACAGGAGGATGAGGCGGTCGAGTCCCCCACCGTCACCGCCGGCCACCACCTGGGTCGTGATCCCGGCGATGATGAGCGGGAAGGCGAGGCCGATCCCGGATCCGATCAGGAGCCCCACCAAGGCGATCGCGAACGGCCGCCAGTGAGGGCGCAGGTACCCGAACAGGCGGGACCAGGGCACCCCGCCGAGGCCGCGGACCTGCCGAACGACCTCGGCGGCCTCCCTCGGCACGCGCGCGAACTGCTGGGTCATGCGGCGATGATGGCATGCGCGCCCGCACGCCGGCCGCGGCCACCTACGCCGTTGCCGCGGCGGTCGTGTCGCCGGCCGGGGTGTCTGTCGTCGGCCGTCCCGTTCGGCGCGGCTCGCGGACCTGCGTCAGGAGCAGCGCGCCGGCGGCGAACATGGCGATCGCGGTGAGCATCGCCACCCGCGCGCCCACGGCCTGGCCCATCCAGACCCCGACCGAGTACATGATGAACCCGCCCACCACCGTGGCGACCGGGCCGTTCGTCGCCTCCACGATGTTGCTCATCCCCATGTAGCGCCCCGCGGACGCCTTCGGGATGATGTCGGTCATGAGTGCCCAGTCGACCGCGAGGAAGGCGCCGCCGCCGAGACCGACGAGCGCGACGCCGACCATGGCGACCTCGATCCCTGGGGCCAGCCCGACGATCGCCATCCCGACGGCGCCCGCCAGCGTGCTGGCGTAGATCACGGGCTTGCGGCCGATCCGATCGGAGATCTTGGCGCCCGGGATGGTCCCGATCGCCGTGGAGCCGACGGCCACGGCCAGGGCGACGAGGATCCACAGGCCCTGGTCGGTCCCGGTCAGACCGTAGGTGCGCTCGACGTACAGGATGTTCAGGTTCATGAAGAACCCCGTGGCCATCAGGATGAAGAAGCGCGACGCAAGCAGGAACACGTAGCTTCGCTGGCGGAGGATATCCGTGCCGAACGTCTCGAGCGCGATCCGCGGCAGGGTCCGCTCCCCTCTCGGCTTCCCCGGCGGGCCGTTCGGGATCCAGATCCATGACGCCAGCCCGGCCAGTGCCACGAATACGCCGAGCGCCATCATCGGGATCGCGAAGTTCTCATCGAGGAGGTAGCCGCTCATCATCAGCAGGTATCCGCCGACGAGACCGAGGGTGATCATCAAGCCCATCAGGCCGCTCGCGATCCCGACCTGCTCCTCGGGCACCAGATCCGGCACGAGGCCGGCGAACGGGCCGCGAGCAGCATTGGCGGTGAACTGCAGCACGATGAAGAACAGCACCAGGAGCGGGAAGCTCGGCGCCAGGGCCAAGCCGAACAACGCGATCGACGTCGCCGCCGAGCCGACGAGGATGAACGGCTTGCGACGGCCCCAGCGCGTGGTCGTGTAGTCGGAGATCGAACCCATCATGGGCATGGTCAGGGCGGCGATCGGGAGGGCGAGGATCTCCATCGGCCCCAGGGCCAGCGGGGCCTCGTCACCCAACAGCTGGACCGTCCGCTTCTGCTGGAAGATCTCGAATCCACCCCAGATCGCATTGAGCGCGAACCAGTACGCGGAGATCTGGAACAGTTGTCCGGGCGAGAGCCGCTGCGTCGGTCGTCGATCGATGTCCGCCGGCGCGGCCAGGGACGCAGTGTCCACCGGAGGCTCCGATGGCGCCACCATGCGTACGCCTCCCCATCCTGTCGATGTCGCTGTCCGTATCGTCCGCCCGGTCCGAGCTGGTCACAAGAGCCGAACGGCCCGGCGACTCTACTTCCACGCGGGGCGGGGTGGCGTCAGTTCGCGCAGGCCAGCCCGTAGAACAGCGGGATGTCGAGGCCGACGTGGATCGCGATCGGGATCAGGAGCGATCCGCTCCGGATGGCGATGCCTCCCGCGAGCAGGCCGCCGACTCCGAGGGCGATCATCAGCAGCCACGGCAGACCGGCAACGTCGGGGCCGGCGTGGGCGAGTCCGAAGACCACCGCCTGGCCGACGAGCGCCGGCCGCGCACCGATGACTCGCCCGGACCAACCCATCAGGGCCCCCCGGTAACTCAGCTCCTCGAGGACGCCGTTCGCCGTCGCGAAGATGACGGCCGGAAGCACCGCTCCCACGACCCATGGGTCGTAGCTGATCGTCCCGAAGAACGGTGCGGCGAGGGTGGGCCCCACGATCAGCGCGACCGGACCGGTCACGAGGAAGCCGAGGGCCGCCAGCCACATGTAGCGGCGGTCTGGCCCCTGGAGCAGCAGCGAGGCCTTATCGGCACGGAGGACGATCGCCAGGAGGGTCATGAGCCCAAGGACGAGCGCCGTCTCCGCGACCCTCCATACGGCGATCGCTGACGTCGGGTCCGTGCAGTCGGACCCGTCGATCGCGACAAGCGGCGCCGGGATGGCGGTCCACGCCAGGCTGGCGGCAACCGGGATCGTGGCGGCCCATGCCCAACGCGTCGCGGCGGTCCGCATCAACGCCGATCCGGTGCCGATCAGCAGCACCACCAGGATGGCCGGGCGCGCGACCGGGATCGTCGCCGAGGTGATCAGCAGGGCGAGCGGGACGAAGGCACGCACGCCATCGCGCGCTCGTCCCGGCGAGGACCACTGCACCGCGCTCACGTCGTGAACGCTACCGCGCTCGTGCCTGGTCCGGGCGGTGGAGTGCGATGCGCGCTGAGCCGCCCTGCGGGCTTGAGCCGTCGTTCCGGACGCACGAAAACGCCCGAAGGAACTACCGGTCCGTCGACGACAACGCTGATGTGAACACCGGCGCCGCCGCTTGCGGTCTGGAGCCCCTCCGGGCAAGACCGACTATAGCCGCGTACCCCCTGCCCGGGAAGGGGACTTATCCACGAGTTTCGCCGTTTCCGGGTCGGATTCGGCCCTCTTGTCCACACAGTGCCAACAGTGCCCCAAGGGAGGCGCCCGGGGCGCCGTGCGATCGACCCATCGGCCCGGCGGATCGCGGCCCCTGGCCGACCGTTGGTCTCGCACGCCATGACCTGGCCGCGGCGGCGACCCTGAGCTCCGCGGCCTGCCGGACACACGAAAGCGCCCAAAGGAACCGTCGATCCCTGGTTCATCCGCCGATGCAAGCACCATCGGACTCGTCAGTTGTTCGAGGCCCCTTCGGGCAAGACGAACGTTAGGGCCCGCGACTCGCACCGTCCAGCGCCTTATCCACGAGTTTCTCAGTTGCCCTGACCTCTGTGGCCGTACTGTCCACAGCCTGTCCACGGTCAGGTCTCGAGCGGCCACTCCGCGGCACCCGCCAGGACCGGGACGCCTCGCTCGTCGACCGTCAGTGGGCCGGTGGTCATCCGCGCGTCGGCGACCTGGACCGAACCGCGCGCATCGACCTCGACGACGCTCCCCTCCCCCGGGCACAGGGCCGAACCGAAGGCGTCACCACGGATCCGGACCCCCCGGTCAATCTCCCACGGCAGCCTCACGGGGTCGACGCCCTCGGTGTGGACGAGGTTGCCATGCGCGGACCGACCGTCGGGGTCGGGATGGAGGGTGAGCGTGCCCGCGACGGTCTCGTACTCCAATCTGGCGAACCGCCCCTGGCTGTCGAGTTCCAGCAGGCCGGCCGCCCGGATCGCCGTGCCTTCGAGGACCGTCCAGCGCCAGCGTCGGCCCCGGGAACCCTCCGCGACCGACCAGCGCACGCTCGCGCCCTCGGGGTCGATGCCTTGTCCGGCGCGGCGCAACCAGGCCATCGGAGCTGTCCCGTCCTAGGCGGAGGTCGCGCTGGCGTCGGCGAGCAGAGCTTCCTGCCAACGTTCGGCGATCGCCTCGAGCTCCCCGGCCAGGGCCGGCGCGATCCGTCCCGTGATCCGCACGTCGCGCTCGCGGTAGTCGATGTCCACGGTCCCGCGCTCGCGGACGCGAGCGAGCAGCTCACCGGCCGTGTACGGCAGGATGACGTCGACGTCCGTCCAGAGCGACGCCAGGACCGCGGCGATCTCGGCGCGGAGGGTGTTCAACCCGAATCCGGTCAGGGCGGAAACGAGGACCGCGCCGCCGATCGCCGGGGCCGGGGCGCTGCCGTCCAGCGCGGCGCGCTCCACGAGGTCGGCCTTGTTGAGCGCCACCACCCGAGGCTTGTCACCGGCGCCAAGCTCATCGAGCACCGCCTGGACGGTCGCCCGGTGTTCGTCGTGGTGCGGGTCGGCGGCGTCGACGACTTCGATCAGCACGTCGGCCCGGTTGACCTCCTCGAGCGTGGCCCTGAAGGCGTCAACGAGCTGGTGTGGCAGCTTGTGGATGAAGCCGACCGTGTCCGTGACGATGGCCGTCTGTCCGTCGCCGAGTCGCACCTGACGACTGGTCGGATCGAGCGTCGCGAACAGCATGTCCTCCGCGCGCGCGACTTCGCTCCCGACGAGCGCATTGAGCAGCGTCGACTTGCCGGCGTTGGTGTAGCCGACGATGCCCACGGTGGGCCACAGCCGGCGGTCCCGACCCCGGGCCGCGGTCGCGCGTTGCTGGCGGACCTGCTCCACACGCTCCTTCATCTTCGAGATCCGGGTGCGGATGATGCGACGGTCGGTTTCCAGCTGGCTTTCGCCGGGGCCCCGCGTGCCGATCCCGCCACCGGTCCGCGACAGGTGCGTCCAGAGGCGCGTGAGACGGGGCAGCTGGTATTCGAGCTGGGCGAGTTCGACCTGCAATCGGCCCTCGTGGGTCTGCGCATGCAGCGCGAAGATGTCGAGGATCAGTCGGCTGCGATCGATGACCTTGACGTTCAGAAGCTCCTCGAGGGCCCGCTGCTGGGATGGCGAGAGCTCGTCGTCCGCGATGAGCGTGTCGAAGCCGGTCTCGCGCTTGGCGGCGAGCAGCTCCTCGGCCTTGCCCTTGCCGACGTACCAGTTCGGGTCGACGTGCCGGCGGTTCTGCCACTCCGCCCCGACCACGTCGGCGCCGGCGGTCACGGCGAGATTGGCCAGCTCCGACAGCGACTCCTGCGCCGACCAGCCGTCCTCCGCGCCGGTGTCGACGGCGACAAGGAAGGCTTTCTCCGCGGGAGGTGCGAGATCGATGAGGTCGTACGTCTTGGGCATGCCCGTTCAGGATAGCGCGAACGTCGTACGGGGCCGTCAGTCGAGCACTGACCGCGCGGACCCCATCGCCGAGGGCAAT
>JAOUEG010000130.1 GCA_029858845.1 Chloroflexota bacterium
CGGCGCGACCTCGATGATGGACGCCGTGCCGCGCCCGAAGTGGAAATCGTCGGTGCCTTCGAATTCACCTGCCGTGATCGTCGACGGCACGAACGGCGTGGGTGTCGGCGTGGGCGCCGCCTCCGAGGCGATCGTGGCCGGCGGGGAGTCGGTCGGAGCGTCCAGCGAGCCGCCCTCCCCTGAGGGGTCGGGCACATCCGCGGTCGGCGCCGGTAGTGGCGTCGTCGGCCCGGCCTCCACGAGTGACGTCCGGATGATCAGCGGAGAGCCGAGATACCAGCCCACGGGGACTGCCACCAAGAGCGCCGCCACGACGAGGACGGCGGTCCGCATGGGATGACGTCCGGCGGCGGCGATCCACCCGCGACGCCATGCCACCGCGGCGATGGCGACGGCGGCGAGGATGGAGCCGATCAGGACAGGGATTCGCAGCTCGTACAGGGCGCGTGCGGCGTCGTTGGCGAGTTCACCGATGGAAGGCATGGCGGGATGGTGCTGCACGCCCATGACAGCCGGATGACGGCCGGCAGCTCCGACTCGCGCGCCCCCCTCGGAGTGGACGTCGCCGGGGGCCCCTGGCTGACGATCAAGCCGGGGGCGCCACCGCGTACTCGCGCCGGGCCGTGTCGAGGAACGACTCGACCTCGAGGGCCTGGCGCGCCTCGCCCCAGCCGAGCTCGGCCGCCATGATCGAGGCCACGCGGGGGGCAACCTCCTCGCCGCGATCGGCGAGCTCAGGGGTGAGGCGCAGACGCCGCGACAGGACGTCGTCGATGGACAGGGCGAGCTCGTGACGGACGGCCCAGGCGACCTCGGCCTCCAGGAACGGACGTCCGGCCACGAGCGGCCGCAGCAGGTCAAGATCCGCTCCGACGACGACGACCGCCGGCGCCTGGGTGCCGTGTCGGGCGACCAGCCTGGTCGCCGCTTCCGGATGCGCAGTGGCGACCTCCGCGATACTCGCGAGCTCAGCTGCGATGCGATCCAGGGCGGGGCGGTCGGCCGCGCCGATCAGTCGATGGTCGGCTGTGGTGCTCGGCCGCTGGCGGGCGACGACCCGGCCAAGGGCGGCATCGACGACGTCGCGCGCCATGACCCGGTACGTCGTGTACTTCCCGCCGCCGATGCGGACGACACCGTTGGGCTCGGCCGTCACGCGATGTTCACGAGATGCCTTCACGGTGGAGCCGCCGGATGGCGCTATGAGCGGCCGGAGGCCGGCATAGGTGCCCACGATGTCCGACCGCACCAGGCCCACATCCAGGGTGGCGTTGACCGTCGCCAGGAGCTTGTCCACCTCCCACCCGTCGGCACTCGGCCGATCCGGTGGCCCGTCGAAGGGGGCGTCCGTCGTGCCGATCAGCCAGAAGTCGGGCCACGGGACGAGGAAGACGATCTTGCCGGGGACGCGGATCGTGAGGCCGGCGGTCGCCGGGATGCGGGCGCGAGGCACGATCAGGTGAGCCCCGCGACTCGGCAGGATGCGCATCGACGGGCTGGAGAACGGGTGCGACGCCTCCGCCGCCCAGACACCGGTTGCGTCGACCACAGCGCTCGTCCGGATCCGCAGGTCCTCGCCCGTCACCTCGTCACAGGCCGTGAGGGCGGTGAGCGTGCCGTAACCGGACTCCACCTCGATCCCGGTCGCGCGGACCCTCGTGACCGCGGGCGGTGCGGCATCGGTCGCGAGTGCCGTCTGCAGGACGGCCAAGGTGAAGCGGGCGTCGTCCTCCATCGCGTCGTGGTACAGCAGGCCGCCGCGAAGGCCGTCCCGATGGAGCGACGGGGCGACGGCCAGCGTGTCCTGGACGTTCAGGCGGCGGTGCCAGCCACCGTCATGACGCGCCCCAAGGATGTCGTAGAGGGTCAGACCGGCGTCGTAGAAGGCCTTCGTCGCGTACGGCGTGCCGTAGATCGGGAACAGCAGCGGCTCGAGCGTGACGAGGTGCGGCGCGAGCTCCAACAGGCGATGCCGCTCCGCCAGGGCCTCGCGGACGAGCGGCAGATGGAACTGCTCCAGATAACGCAGGCCACCGTGGATCAACCGCGAGGATCGTGACGAGGTGCCAGAGGCGATGTCGTCCTGCTCGACGAGGGCGGCGTTGAGGCCCCGCGATGCGGCGTCCAGGAGCGCGCCGGCTCCGACGATCCCCCCGCCCACGATGACGAGGTCGAAGGTCTCGCTCGACAGGCGTTCGATGGCGGCGCGCCGCTGCTCGAGGGGCGCCACGGCAGTGGATGCCGTCATCGCCGTGACTCATCGCCGAGGTCGCCGTTCGGCTCGGACCCGGCGCCGAGACCGTCCCGACGGGGTCGCGAGATCCGCCACAGCAGCCCGCCGGTACCCACGATGAGCACCCCGATCAACAGGGGCTGGTGGAAGACGGTGTCCTGGAGGCCGGTCGGCAGCAGGCTGGTCACCACGGCAGCTCCGAGGACGATGGCGACCACGGCCCCGGCCAGCACCAGGACCTCGCGCCAGCCCGGCTGGCGCCCTATCTCAGCCACGGTCGGCCTCGGGCGGGATCCCGATCGGGGCCACGAGTATCCGACCTGCGTGGGCCGCACCGCGACGCGTCAGGAGGCCGGTCTTGGGCCGATGGAACGTGACCGTGAGGTCGGCACGAACGGCCGGGTCTGATGGTTCGCCGCTTGACAGGTCCACGGCCGTGGGCGTGTCCACCGCAACGACCGGGATGCCGGACGCTCGCGCCCGGCCGATCAACTCGACCGCGGAGCGGACCGGCTCGCGGAGCATCCCGCGAACGCCCGTACCGAGCAATGCATCCACGATGACGCTCGCCTTCTCGATCCCGTGGCCGAAGACCGCAACGTCACGGGCGACCGGGGCGTGGATCTTGGAGATGCCCCGATCCGACGCGATCCGATCCCAGTTCCTCGCCGAGGTCGCGTTACGTGGCCGCGACTCCGTTGAGATCACGGCGACAACGACCTGGGCCCCGGCCAAGGCGAGCCGGCGCGCGGCCACGAACCCATCGCCGCCGTTGTTGCCCGGCCCGCACATGATGACGATGGGACCGCTCCCCCACCGCCCGGTATCCACCGCGAGCGCCTTCACGGCTGCGGCGACCGCCGTGCCGGCGTGCTCCATCAGGCGCTCCTCCGGGACCCCGCTGGCCTGGGCTCGCCGGTCCGCGCCGGTCATCGCCTCCGCACCGATCGGCGGTAGCAGGGCGCGACTCGCCCAGCGCTGGCGCAACCCGCGCAGGTCCAGGTCGAAGATCAGCGGGTCGTTCGCGGGGAGCGGCCCTTCGGCGGTGCCGGCAGGGTCCGCCGGGATCGGGGTCGGAGGCATGGTCCCGCAAGCGTAGCGCGTCGTCCCTTCACCGGGGCATCACGACAACGGCAGGCGCGCCCGGACGATACCGTCCGCGCGGGGTTCGACTTCGACCAGCCCGTCGCCCGACAGGGCCTGCACCGCCAGGAGGACCCGCGCGTGGTCGTGCACCCCGATCTCCCCGTCCAGGTCCACCCAGCGGCCGTCCTCGACAGCTCGAAGCCGGTCCAGGATGCGTCCTCGGAGCCAACGATTCGTCGTCGCAAAGGGAGCCCGTCGCTCACGAACGATGCGGGGCGCGCGGGGCGCGGCGGAACGCGCGTCGGCGGGATGCGCATCGGCGGGATGCGCATCGGCGCCACGCGCGGCAGCGGCATCGGAGACCCGGGTGGTCGTATCGGCCGCCTCGATCGCGAACCGGCACCATCGCGCAGCCGGGCAGTCACCGCAGTGCGGAGACCGTGGTTTGCAGAGGGTCGCTCCCAGGTCCATCACGGCATGCGTCCAGGCGGCGGGTCGCTCGGCCGGCACCGCCGCGTCGGCGATCATCTGGAGATCCGCCGCCGGCACGATGCCGGCGGATCCGCCGACGATCCGGCCGAGGACTCGCCGCACGTTCACGTCCACGGCCCCCACCGGGACCCCGTACGCCAGGGCGGCAACGGCTCGCGCCGTGTACGGACCGACACCGGGCAGTGCCTGGAGTTCGTCGACCGATGACGGCACCCGACCGCCGTGCCGGGCGACGATGATCCGGGCGGCCCGCCACAGGGCCACGGCTCGCCGGTCATAGCCCAGGCCGGCCCACTCCCTGAGGACGTCGGCCGGGGAGGCAGCAGCGAGGTCGTCCGCGGTCGGGAAACGCGCGATGAAGCGCTCCCAGTAGGCCGCAGCGCGGGCAGCCTGGGTCTGCTGGGCCATCGCCTCGGCGACGAGGATCGCGTAGGGATCGGCGGTGCGGCGGAAGGCCAGTGGCCGGCCTCGCTCCTCGTACCAGGCGAGGATCGCGTCGCGCAGCGCCGTCGCGACGGCAGGCTCGGCATGGGCGGCGGACGCTCCGCTGGTTCGCTCCGGTCGTGGCATGCAACGCAGGATATCCCGTCGCTGGACGACCTCGACCGCGGCCGGACAGTGGCTCGCGCGCACCACGCCGCCAGTACCATCACCCGATGCGGTTCGGAGCAGCGTTCTGGGTCAATCGGACTTCGTGGACGGACCTCCGAGCGGCGTGCCTCCTTGCGGAGCGAGTCGGCTGGGATTCGATCTGGATCGACGATCATCTGCTCGCCGACGAGGGCGATCCGACCGACGGCAAGCTCGAGGGCTGGACGACACTCGCCGCCCTCGCGATGCTGACCAGCCATGTGCGGCTCGGGTTGCTCGTGGCGGCCAACACGTTCCGGCCGCCGGGGCTGACCGCCAAGCTCGCAACCACCCTGGACCAGCTGTCCGACGGCCGGGCCGTCCTGGGCGTCGGTGCGGGCTGGTTCGGACGGGAGCACGAGGCCTTCGGGATCGACTTCGGGTCGGGCTTCGGCGAGCGGCTTGATCGTCTGGATGAAGCGGTGGGGCTGATCCGTCGCCTGCTGGACGGTGAGACCGTCACGCATGACGGACCGGCCTATCGGATGGACGCGGCTGTATGCCGGCCCCGTCCGATCCAGGACCGGCTCCCGATCCTCATCGGAGGATCCGGACCGAGCAAGACGCTTCGTACCGTCGCGCGCCACGCCGACATCTGGAACGCCTTCGGGAGTGCGGACCGAATCGCCGAAGTCTCCGAACTCCTCCGCCGGCGGTGCGACGAGCTCGGTCGGTCGTTCGACGCGATCGAGCGGACCGTCACGCTCCATGCGGTGATCCGCGACACACGGGCGGAGGCCGAATCCGCCTGGTCCGCCGTCGCGGCACGCCACGGGCTCGAGGGCCGCATCGGCAGCGATGGGGTCGGCCGGGGACTGTCGGTTGGCGGCCCTCCGAACGACATCGCCGAATTCATCGACGGCTACCGGCGCGCCGGGGTCAGCGAGGTCATGGTCGTGTTCCGCGACCCGTTCGATCTCGAGACGATCGAACGTCTCGGGCAGGTCCGTGCTGCGCTGGGCTTCGGTCCGTCGGTCGGAGATCGCCCCGAGCCCGCGTTCTGACCGGCGTCAGCCCTCGTCCGAGGAACGGGCATCGGCACGCTGCCAGAGCTCCGCGCCGACGACCTCTGCCACGACGGAGTCGACGATCGCGCTCACGATGGATCCACCCGGCGCCGGATCGACCCGCAGGACCTCCCCGCCGCGGCGGACGATCGTGTCGATGACCTCGGCGTCGCCCGCGGAGCCCGGGTAGAGCAGCGCGCGATGGCCCGGGAGCGCGAGGTAGACGGCCGTGTGCAGCCAGTCACCGGTCTCACCGGCCCGGGCCGGCAGCCGCGGCGCCTCGCGCAGCATCAGCGCCGCCTGTTCGGCGAGGCCGAGGCGAGTCGCGTCGGCGAGGACGTCGATGGAGGGTGCCCCGTCGAGGCTATCCGCGAACGGGAGAAGCCATG
>JAOUEG010000131.1 GCA_029858845.1 Chloroflexota bacterium
CCTCGGCGTCCTGTGGCTCCACTGGGCCTTCCTGTGGTTCCTGTTCTGGCTGGTGCTCAGCCTGGGCATGACCTCGCTGACCCGGTACACCGGCGCCGTGTGCGCGAGCATGGGCCTCCTCACCGGTTGGCTCCCGGCCCTGATCCTCCTGGGCGGCAGCCTGTTCCCCGAGCCGATCTTCCCGGTCACGAACGAGCTCGCGATCGCGATCTTCGTCATCCTCGTGGCCCTCGAGGTCCTGTTCTTCTTCACCGTCAAGACCCCGTCCACCAGCTCGGAAGCGGCCGAAGCGTCCTATTCCTAGGCGGCTCTACGGCACGACCGGGTCCAACGCGAATACCCCGCGGGATGACCGCAGGAACCAGGAAGGGGATGGTCGCTGGTACAACGCGCTGATGTCGTCAAGCGCCGTGTGACGACCCTGGCAGTGATCGGCAGGTAAACGAAGGAGACGCAATGCCGAAGAACCTATTCCCGCTCGACAACACCAAGAAGTTCACCGACCAGAAGTATGTCGGGCACAACCGATGGCACCCTGACATCCCGGCGAACGTGAAGATCAAGCCAGGCGAGGTCTTCCGCGCAGATATCCGTGAGTGGTTCGACGGCGCGATCCACAATGACGACTCTGCCGATGACGTCCGCAACGCTCCGCTCCCGGGCGTCCACGTCCTGAGCGGCCCGTTCCATGTCGAGGGCGCCGAGCCGGGCGACCTGTTGATCGTCGACATCCTCGAGATCGACGCGTGCGACCAGGAGGACGAGGGCGCATACGCCGGCATGGGCTGGGGCTACACCGGCGTCTTCGCGAAGAAGAACGGCGGCGGATTCCTCACCGACCGGTTCCCCGATGCCTACAAGGTGATCTGGGACTTCACCGGCGACGTCGCCACGTCACGCCACATCCCGGAGTGCTCGTACGTGGGCATCCACCATCCGGGCCTGATGGGCACGGCACCGTCCGCCGAGCTGCTCGCGAAGTGGACCAAGCGCGAGACGGATCTGATCGCGACGAATCCCACCCGCGTACCGCCGCTGGCGCTTCCACCGCTTCCGGACAGCGCGATCCTGGGCACCCTCAAGGGCGCCGACTTCGATCGCGTCGCCAAGGAAGCGGCGCGCACCGCACCGCCTCGCGAGAACGGCGGGAACCAGGACATCAAGAACTTCACCGCTGGGACCCGGGTCTTCTATCCGGTCTTCGTCCCGGGGGCGAAGCTGTCCTTCGGTGACCTCCACTTCTCCCAGGGCGATGGTGAGATCACCTTCTGCGGCGCGATCGAGATGGGCGGGTTCATGGACCTGCACGTCGACCTGATCAAGGGCGGCATGGCGAAGTATGGCGTCAGCGAGAATGCCATCTTCATCCCGGGCATCCGTGACCCGCAGTACTCCGAGTGGATCGCCTTCTCCGGCGTGTCGGTGGAACTCGAGAGCGGCAAGCAGCACTATCTGGACTCCCAGTTGTCCTATGAGCGCGCTTGCCACCATGCCATCGACTACCTGATGAAGTTCGGCTACACGGACATCCAGGCGTACATGATCCTGGGCTCGGCGCCGGTCGAGGGACGCTTCTCGGGCGTCGTCGACATCCCGAACTCGTGCGCCACGGTCTACATCCCCACGAGCATCTTCGACTTCGACGTTCGTCCCAACACGAGCGGGAAGCCGCATCAGGTCAAGCAGGGGATGCAGGTGCCGAAGTCGGCCAACTGACGTCGAACGACAGCCGTACCGCGGTCCGACCGCGATACGAGGAAGGCGGGCTCCATCGGAGCCCGCCTTCGCTTCTCCCCGGGGGGCCGGCACCGAGCGTCGCAGGGTGTCGGAGTGCATAGATAGGATTGATCGCGTCCATCATGAACATGCATTGGCATTCATGTCTGACACCCGTTAGGGTCCGCTGATGAACCAACACCACACTTCATCGTCGACCGGCGGCGCGGGAGCGTCGCTGGACTCCGCGGATCGCTATGCCGCGGGAGTCCTCAAGTACGCCCAGATGGGCTATTGGGATCCCGACTACGAGCCGAAGGAGACGGACATCCTGGCGCTCTTCCGGATCACGCCCCAGGTGGGGGTGGACCCGGAGGAGGCCGCCGCCGCCGTCGCCGGCGAATCCTCCACGGCGACGTGGACGGTCGTCTGGACCGACCGGCTGACCGCCGCCGATACCTATCGTGCCAAGGCGTACCGGGTGGAGCCGGTGCCAGGATCGCAGGACCAGCATTTCGCCTGGATCGCCTACGACCTCGACCTGTTCGAGCCGGGCTCCATCGCCAACCTGACCGCATCGATCATCGGGAACGTCTTCGGGTTCAAGCCGCTCAAGGCGCTGCGACTCGAGGACATGCGGTTCCCGGCGGCCTTCGTCAAGACGTTCGACGGACCACCGACAGGGATCGTCGTAGAGCGAGAGCGGCTGGACAAGTACGGGCGTCCGCTGCTCGGCGCGACGACCAAGCCGAAGCTCGGGCTGTCGGGACGGAACTACGGTCGCGTGGTCTACGAGGCCCTGCGCGGCGGCCTCGATTTCACCAAGGACGACGAGAACATCAATTCGCAGCCGTTCATGCACTGGCGCGACCGTTTCCTCTTCTGCATGGAGGCGGTCAACCGCGCCTCCGCGGCGACCGGCGAGGTGAAGGGCCACTACCTCAATGTGACCGCCGCGACGATGGAGGACATGTATGAACGCGCCGAGTTCGCGAGGGACCTCGGCAGCGTCATCGTGATGATCGACCTCGTGATCGGCTACACCGCGATCCAGTCGATGTCCAAGTGGGCCCGCCGGAACGACATGATCCTGCACCTGCACCGCGCCGGCCACGGCACCTACACCCGGCAGAAGACGCACGGTGTCTCCTTCCGGGTCATCTCCAAGTGGATGCGTCTGGCGGGCGTTGACCACATCCATGCCGGAACCGTCGTTGGCAAGCTCGAGGGCGATCCGGACATGGTCCAGGGCTACTACGACGTCCTGCGCGAGCCGCACAACGACGAGAACCTGCGGCGCGGGATCTACTTCGAGCAGGACTGGGCGGGCCTTCGGAAGGTGATGCCCGTCGCCTCCGGTGGCATCCACGCCGGCCAGATGCACCAGCTCCTGACCTACCTGGGCGAGGACGTGGTCCTCCAGTTCGGCGGCGGGACGATCGGACACCCGATGGGGATCAGCGCCGGCGCGACTGCCAACCGTGTCGCGCTGGAGGCGATGATCCTCGCCCGGAACGAAGGTCGCGACATCTGGGAGGAAGGGCCACAGATCCTTGCTGACGCGGCTCGCGACTGCTCGCCGCTCAAGGCGGCACTGGACACGTGGGGCGAGATCACCTTCGACTACACGAGTACGGACACGCCCGACTTCGTGCCCACCGCCACCCCGGCCTGAGGGAGGGACGACCGTATGCGCATCACGCAGGGGACCTTCTCCTTCCTGCCGGACCTGACCGACGACCAGATCCGTGCCCAGATCGAGTACAGCCTTGCTCAGGGTTGGGCGCTCTCGGTCGAGTACACGGACGACCCGCATCCCCGCAACACGTATTGGGAGATGTTCGGGATGCCGATGTTCGATCTGCGAGACGCGGCCGGGGTGATGGCGGAGATCGCCAGCGCCCGCGCGACATTCCCGGACCACTACATCAAGGTCAATGCCTTCGACTCCACCCACGGGGTCGAATCGCTTCGCCTGTCGTTCATCGTGAACCGCCCGGAGCGGGAGCCCGGGTTCGCGCTGGTCCGCGAGGAGGCCGCCGGGCGATCGATCCGCTACACCGTCCGGTCGTACGCCGTGGATCGACCGGAAGGCGAACGCTACGGGTGACGACCGTGCCCGCCAAGGACGACCAAGAGGATATCGAGGCTACTGGAGGATCCGGCATCGCCGACGATCCGAGCGAGATCTCGCTCGATCCCGGCGCCGTTCTCGCCGATTCCGGGGTCGAGGAGCTGCTTGCCACACTGGATGCGGAGCTGGTCGGCCTGGCCCCGGTCAAGACCCGGATCCGCGAGATCGCCGCACTGCTTCTGGTAGAGAAGCTCCGCGCCCAGGTCGGCCTGTCTGCCGGACCGCCGTCGCTGCACATGAGCTTCACCGGCAATCCCGGGACCGGCAAGACCACGATCGCGATGCGGATGGCGGAGATCCTGCACCGCCTCGGGTACGTCCGCAAGGGTCATGTCGTGGCCGTGACCCGCGACGATCTCGTGGGCCAGTACATCGGCCACACCGCGCCCAAGACCCGGGAGGTCCTCAAGAAGGCGATGGGCGGCGTCCTGTTCATCGACGAGGCCTACTACCTCTATCGGCCCGAGAACGAGCGCGACTACGGCCAGGAGTCGATCGAGATCCTCCTCCAGGTGATGGAGAACCAGCGCGATGATCTGGTGGTCATCCTGGCCGGCTACCACGATCGGATGGATCGCTTCTTCGAGAGCAATCCGGGGATCCGCTCCCGGATCGCCCATCACATCGACTTCCCCGACTACACGCTCGACGAGCTGCTCGCGATCGCGCGGCTGATGCTCGATCAGATGCACTACCGGCTGTCCGTGGAGGCCGAGGCCGCGCTCGTGGAGTACATCGAGCTTCGGCGGAGCCAACCCAGCTTCGCCAACGCCAGGTCCATCCGGAATGCCCTGGATCGGGCGCGGTTGCGACAGGCGAACCGGCTGGTCGCCCGGCGGGGTCAGGAGCTGACCCGCGAGGAGTTGATGACGATCGAGGCCCAGGACATCCGGGCCAGTCGGGTGTTCGGGGAGGAGGTCCAGGAGCCGGAAGCCGCCGTCGATGACTCTGCGGTACGACCGTCATGAGCGAGCCGGCGAGGACCCTGACCGAGTTCATCATCGGCGAGCAGCGGGCGTTCCCCGCGGCGACCGGTGGCTTCACCGCCGTGGTGAACGACATCCGGCTGGCCTGCAAGCGGATCGCCTATCTCGTCGGCAAGGGGGCACTCCGCGGCGTCTCGGCCGGGACGGACGCGTTCGGAATCAAGGGCGGCGACCCGGGGAAGCTGGATGCCATCGCGAACGACGTCTTCCTGCGCACCTTCGAGTGGGGCGGGACGCTGGCCGGCATGGTGTCCGAGGAGCTCGAGGATGTCTACCGGATCCCGGAGTCGTTCCCGCGGGGTCGCTACCTCCTCGCGTTCGAGCCGCTCGAGGGCTCGTCCAACGCCGACGTCAACGCGCCCGTCGGGTCCGTCTTCTCGGTGGTGCCGTGTCCGGAGGGGGTCACCGACGCCGACGCGGCGGCATTCCTCCAGCCGGGAAACCGACAGGTCTGCGCCGGCTACGCGATCTACGGGTCGACGACGATGCTGGTCTTCTCGTTCGGGCGTGGCGTGCACGCGTTCACGCTGGACCGCGAGATCGGCGAGTTCGTCCTGACCCACCCGGATCTGCGGATCCCGGACGAAACGCACGAGTTCGCCATCAACGCCTCCAACAGTCGCTTCTGGGAGCCGGCCGTGAAGCGCTACGTCGATGAATGCCTGGCCGGGCGCGGCGGGCCGCGCGACCGGGACTTCACCATGCGTTGGGCTGCCTCGCTCGTTGCCGACACACATCGCATCCTCATGCGCGGCGGGGTGTTCCTGTCGCCGCGCGACGACCGTGATGGAGGTCGCAGCGGGAAGATCCGCCTGCTCTACGAGGCCAATCCGATCGGCTTCCTCGTCGAGCAGGCGGGTGGCCGGGCGAGCACCGGTTTCGGGCCCGTGCTGGACATCGGGCCGCAGGACATCCATCAGCGGACCGGCTTCATCTTCGGGTCGAGTCGCGAGGTGGAG
>JAOUEG010000218.1 GCA_029858845.1 Chloroflexota bacterium
GATGCAGGCACGCAGGAACGCGAACATGTCCGGCGTCGCGGTCCCGAAGCTCACGAGGTCGTCCACCGTGTACGGCGTCTGCGCGAACTTCCGGACTGTGATCACCGGTCCGACGAGGGAGAGTGGCGAGATGACGGCGTTGACCCGGGACCCGTCCGGCAGGCGGGCGTCCACGCGGGGGCTCGACTCGTCGATCCGGCGTCCCAGCGGGGCGATGATCCGCTCGATCACGCGCAGGACGTGCTGATCGTTGAGGAACATGGTGTCCACGCGCTCGATCTTGCCCCGCCGCTCGATGTAGATGTGGTCCGGGCCATTCACCATGACCTCGGTGATCGTCGGATCCGCGAGGAATGGCTCCAGCGGGCCGAATCCTGTGACGTCGTGGACCAGCTCCTCGACGAGCCGCATCCGCTCGTCGCGCGTGACGGCGAACCCACCCCTCTCGATGACGCGCTCGACCATCGGCTCGATCGTCTTGCGGACGTCGCCGTCCTTCGTCTCGAGGAGCACCTTGAACGCGGAAACGACCTCTCCGTGCAGGCGCAGCCGGACTTCCTGGATCAGCTGCTCGCGGGCGGGCGATCGCGGAGCGCGAAGACCACCCGCGCTCGGTGGTGCGTCCGCTGGCCGGACCGGGATCGTCGACATCACCGCGATGGGCTCGCGCTCGGTCCATCCGCTCGCCTCGAGGTCGTCGTTGGTCCTCGCGCCGTTCGTCGATGCCGCGCCATCCGTCGGTGCCGAGCCGTCCATGGGAGCAGCCTCGACGGACGCCTGCGTCACGACCGGATCGCCGTCGATCGACGGCGATCCGGCGTCGGGTGGGGCGACATCAGGGGCAGCTAGCGGGCGCTCGCTCGCGGTGCCGATCTCGGCGCCCGCGGCCTCCGCCTTCGCGCGCTGTGCCCGCTCCACCCGCTCCATCAAGGACATCGGTCCACCTCCGCACGGTCCTAGACGCAGCATAGCCCGAACGTCCTGGTAACACGTTGCGGCCTGGCAACACATGTTGGATTCCGGTGCATCGGTCACACGGGATGACCATCGTCCACGGCGCGACAGGGGTCCCTCCCCCGTCCATCGGCCGACGGGTTCGCGGTCGCACTCCGCGTCGGTCGTCGGTGGGATCGCGCGATCTCGCGGGTCAGGAGGCTTGGGACGGCGATGTCATCCTGGACCCCGACGGGAGCCGCATCCTCGTCGACCAGCACGGGTAGTCGGACCCAGGGACAGAGCGAGACCCCGTCACGCGACGGGGCCTCATTTGTCGTGCCTGAGCCGGTGTCAGCCGCCGAAGGCGGCCGCCCAGCTGGTTGCGGTCTCGGCGTCGTAGTCGAGCGTGTAGCCGCAAGCGTTGACGGTCGAGCCCGCCGCGGTCACGAGATAGCGGCCGCCGACTTCGAAGTCGGGCGTTGGACCCAGGAGCGCGATGCTCGTGTCCAGCGCGGTCAGCGTGACGCTGCCGCCCACGCCCTTCCAGCCCTCGTTGACCTCGAAGGTCAGCTGGTCGCCATCGATGGCGGTGATGGTGCCGTCGAACACGATCTCGAAGGTCGGGAGGATGGCCGGGTCGTACATGATGCAGGACGCCATGCCGCCGCCGCCGGCGAGGCCCGGGTCGGTCGACGATTCTGGTTCCGACGACGGCGAAGGGGCCACGGCGACCGGGCCGGGCGCCTGGACGCCGAGGCCGGATCCGAAGGCGATCGCGAGAGCGAGCGCTCCGGTGAGGGCGATAGCGCCTCCGATGGCGAGTGGGCGGCGCGACCGGCTCTCGCCGTCGCGTTGGGTGTCCGTCATGATGTGCTCCTGGATCCTCGCCGACACGCGGGCGAGACTCGCTTCGGGCACGTCGTCCGCATCGATCGGGTCGGCAGCGCGAAGCCGTTCGATCGGATCTGGTCCGCTCGCCATGCTCATTCCGCCACTCCTTCCGATGCGACACCATGGGTGCCCTTCACATCGGTCAATGTCCGGCTTGGGTCCGGATATTTCAGGTGTGCACCACTGGGCATCCGTGCCAGTGCATCCGCGAAGCGAGCCCGGGCGCGGTGGAGGCGGATCGCGACCGCGTTGGGCGTGATCCCGAGCACCGCCGCGACGTCCCGGTTGCCCAGTTCCTCCCAGGCGACGAGCCGCAGGATCTCCTGGTCGGCGTTCGACAGGGAAGCCAGGGCTTCGAACACGGGTCCATCGTGCGCCTCCCCGACACGCACGGGGGTGGGTACGTCGTCCACGCGGAGCAGCGCCGCGAGCCGTTCACGACGCCCGTTGCCTCGGCGCTGATTGGCAAGCACTCGCCGCGCGACGGCGAATAGCCAGGGCAATGGCTCGGTCGGAACCGTCGCGAGCTTGCGCCAGGCGATGGCGAAGGTCTCGGCGGTCACGTCTTCGGCATCGGGGAGACTGCCGGTCCGTCGGATGGCATAGGCCAGAACCTGGCGTCGGTGATCCAAGAACAGCGCCTCGAAGCGCGCACGTGCGGTTCTGGCTGGGGAAGTGTCGGTCACGACACCCGGACGCGCGAGGGCGGTGGAAGGTTCCGGATGGGTTCCGCCGGCGCGAAGCGGGATCGCTTCAGACGGTGATCACGACCTTCCCCTTCGCGTGGCCCTCGTCGACGTAGCGCAGCGCTGCCACGACATCGTCCAACGGATACCGCCGATCGATGACCGGCTTGAGCTTTCCCGCCGCGTAGTACTCACCGAGTGTCGCCACATCCTCGGCGAGGAATGGCTTCCACCACAGCATCATCCCCACCGACTTGCCGGTGGCGAACGACACGACGGGTCCTGCGAGCAGGCTCTGGAACAGCCTCGATGTGGAGCCGCCGAGGGTGACGTATACCCCCTTGGACCGGAGGGCCCGACGGATCCGTAGGATCGAGTGGTGGGCGTCCACCGCAAGGATCCAGTCATACCGGTTCCCGGCCGCCGTGTAGTCGACGGCGGTGTAGTCGATCACGTGATCCGCGCCGAGCGACCGCACGAGGTCCTGCTTGGCCGTGCTGCTCACGCCCGTCACCTCCGTATCAAGGTGCTTGGCGATCTGGACCGCGAACGGTCCCACATTGCCGGATGCCCCATCGATCAGAACGCGGTCGCCCGGTTTCGGAGTCCGGCCATCGCGCCGGCGCAGACCCTGGATCGCAAGGATCGCGGCGTGCGGGAGGGTGGCGGCGTCCTCGATGGACATGCCGTCCGGGACCGCCTGGAAGGCCGCCGCGGGTGCGCAGGCGTACTCCGCGAAAGCGCCGAGTCCATACGGATACAGGTCCGCGAAGACCCGGTCTCCCGGGCGAAAACGCGTCACGCCTGCTCCCACGGCCTCGACCACACCGGCCGCATCACAGCCGATGCGACCATCGCGCGGTCGACGCACTCCGAGGAAGAGGCGAGTGAAACCCGGTTTGGGGTACAGGAGGTCGAGGTCGGCCCGGTTGACCGACGCGGCGTGCACCCGGACCAGGACCTGATCATCACCCGGGACGGGAACGTCCACGTCGCGCAGCTCCACCACGTCCGGCGAGCCGTATCGCTCCCTCATCGCAGCCTTCATGGCCCTCCTCGTCGTGCATCGTGTCTGTTGGGCGAACCAAGGGTACGACGCTCACGCTGCGGATCGATGGTGCAGTCGCTCGAGGCGTCGCTCGTTCGTCGACAATGTGCGCGGGAGCGCATCGACCCCGCATGAGGAGCACGATGATGGCCAGGTATCTCTTGTCCGTCCACACCGCCTACAGCGCGGACCAGCCAACGATGGACGAGAGCGAGGCGCAACGGACGTGGCAGGCGATCACGGCACTCGAGGCCGAGATGGCCGCGAGCGACACCCTGGTCCTCTCCGGGCGTCTGACCGGTCCCGACCTCGCCGCGGTGGTGCGAGTCTCGGATGGCGCGACGATGGTCACCGATGGTCCGTTCGCGGAGACCAAGGAGCTCCTCGGCGGGTTCTATGTACTCGACGCCCCGGATCTCGATGCTGCGCTGGGCTGGGCTT
>JAOUEG010000132.1 GCA_029858845.1 Chloroflexota bacterium
CCACCCCCACGCCCACGCCCACGCCGACCCCGACGCCACAGCCGACCGAGGCGGTGCGCGCCAGCATCCTGATCGCCAAGTACGACGACATGGGGACCCAGTCGCTGGCCGACGACGTCGCGCTCGACGGCGCCACATTCGAGGTCTATCGCGACGACGGCGATGAGATCTTCGACGCCGCGGCGGACACCCTGGTCTTCGGTCCGTCCACCACGGTCGGCGGACTGCTCGACACGGATCCGCTCGATGCCGGTTGGTACTGGATCGTGGAGACCGTGGTGCCCGCCGGGTACTCCGGTTCCGACCCCATCCTCGTGGAGCTCAACACGGACTCCCAGGTCTCCTGCGTCTGGGATCTGTTCGGTCTGATCGAATGCACCGCGAACGAAGGTGACGTGTCCGGCCTGAGCTGGACCATCGTCGAGGTCGCGAACTCGCCCACCCAGGCCTCGCCGTCCCCGACGGGCGGCGTGGAGGCGGCGACCGGGACCCCGGGGATCACCCTTCCGCCGACCGACACCGTCACGGGCGGACCGGGCACCACGGCCGGTGACGGCTGGCGCCTCGTCCTCCTGGCGCTCGCCGGTCTCATCGGTGCGGCCCTGCTGCTGACCCCCTCCGGCGTCGTGGTCCGTACGGACGACCGCCGCCGCTAGCTCTGCCCGGGCGCCCGGCGCCCGAACCGATCCCGAGCGCGTGATGACCGCCGGCCGAGAGGCCGGCGGTCACTGTGTGGCCGGCGCCGCCCCTCAGCCGACGTGACGGTCAGGAGGCGCCCGCGCCGCCCGTTCCGGGTACCAGGACCGCGGTGCCGCCAGGCACCGGTTCCGCGGTGGAGTCGACGGCGGTCCGGTGCGGTCCCGTCCATCGAGGGGCAGAGCAGGCGAGTACCATCCGCGACCCTTCCCGCCTAGGATCGCGGAGATGGGTCCTGTGCTCGACCGGTACGTTCACCGGCCGCACACGACGTGGTGATCGCCACGAACCATCAGCCGGCGTCGGGTCGCGACGCGGACCACCAGGAGATCGTCGTCCATCGACGGATCCGTCACATCACAGGTCGGGGGACCGGGAGGAATGTACAGATGTCTCGGGGACTCTGGTACATGATCAGTGCGCGGACACGCAGGAGCTTGACCCTGTTGTGGATCGCGCTCTTCGTCTGTTCACTTGGCATGCAGTACGTCCAGATGGCCGCTCCGGCGCCCGTCCTGGCGGTTCATGACGACGGCCTGTTCGAGATGGACGGGAACGCCACCAACAGCGCTGCCGCGGGCGACGACTGGGAAGCCGTCTTCGACGGTACGGACAGCGCCTTCGACACGCGCTTCATCACCGATCCCGTGGACGACGCCAATGACGACACGTTCACCGGCGGATCCACCAAGGACGACATCAACATCTCTTCCTGGCTCTGGAAGAAGGCCAAGGCCTCCCAGGCCAAGAACGACATCACAAACGCCTTCGCCGCCGCCTACACCAACGGCGACGGCGACACGCTCGCGTACTTCGGCCTGAACAAGTGGGAGGCCGACGGCAACAACTTCGTGGGCTTCTGGTTCCTGCAGCAGGGGGTCGGGCCGACCGGCCCGGGCACGCCGCCCGGCAGCCCCTTCAGCGGCACCCACAGCGTCGGTGACATCCTGGTCCTGGCGCAGTACACCAACGGCGGCACACTTGCCGACTTCGACGTCTTCCGGTGGGTCGGCAGCGGCGGCAACGTCAACGGGACCCTGCAGACCGTCGCCTCCGGCGTCCCGTGCACCGGCGCACCGGTCAGCGACCTGGCCTGCGGCGCCACCAATGGCACCACGATCACCGCCCCCTGGCCGTACGACGGTCGCGACGGCGATCCCGGCGTGTTCCCGCCCGGCACCTTCTTCGAGGGCGGCATCAACCTGTCCGCCCTGAACCTGGACAGCGGCTGCTTCAGCACCTTCGTCGCCGAGACGCGGTCCTCGCAGTCGGTGGACGCCACGCTGTCCGACTTCGCCACGGGTCAGTTCTCCTTCTGCGTTCCGCCGGACATCGCGACGCAGGTCCAGAACGACCAGGGAGCGGACACCTCCACGATCAACAAGGGCGAGAGCGTCACGGACCATGTCGTCGTGAGCGGCGACAAGGGCGTCGCCGAGGGGACCGTCGACTTCTTCGTCTGCGGCCCGGACCAGTCCGCCTCCGGCTGCCCCAGCGGCGGCACCCAGGTCGGCAACGACATCCCGCTCACAGGCGGTGAGGCCGATTCGAGCTCATTCACCCCGTCGGCGACGGGCTGGTACTGCTTCCGTGCCGAATACGACCCTGCGCCGGGCTCGAAGTATCTCGCCGATTCGCACACCAACAGCACGACCGAGTGCTTCCGGGTCATCCCGGCCGACGTCCAGATCGTCAAGACGCCGAACGACGGCTCCGCCAACGCCGGTGCGTCGATCAGCTTCACGATGAGCTGGACGAACGAGGGCGAGGGCAAGGCGACCGGCGTGGTCGTCAGCGACAGCCTTCCTGCCGGCGACGGCCTCGACTGGAGCATCAGTGGCTCGACCGGCACCGGTTCCACCTGCGCCATCGCCGGCGCGGTCGGCTCCGAGGTCCTGACCTGCACCGTCGGCTCGATCGACGGCAACCCGAACTTCCCGGATGCGGCGCCGGTCAACGGCACCGTCACCGTGACGTCCGCCACGACCGCCGCCGACTGCGGCGCCATCGACAACACCGGCCAGATCACGTCCAACAACGACGGCACCGATACCGACCCGGGCAAGATCACCGTCCTCTGCCCGGACATCGAGGTCACCAAGACGCCGGACGGCGGCTCGGTCGACGCGGGTGATCCGATCACCTGGTCCATCAAGGTCGAGAACCTGGGCCCCGGATCCGCCAGCGGCGTCACGCTCACGGACGACCTGCCTGCCGGGATCGACTGGAGCGAGAGCGAGGCTGACTGCACCATCACCGGTGCCGTCGGCTCCGAGGTCCTGACCTGCACGGTCGGCACCCTCGCCGCCGGGGCCTCGAAGACCTACCAGGTCACGGGGACGACCGACGCGGCCGATTGCGGCGTCGTGAACAACACCGGCGTCGCCTCGGCCACCAACGAGCCGTCCGACAAGCTGGCCAACAACACGGACAGCGGCTCGGTCGACGTGCTGTGCGCCGACATCCAGATCGAGAAGACCGCCGACGACGACTCCGTCAGCGCCGGCGACCAGATCGGGTTCGACATCGTCGTCAGCAACGCGGGCTCGGGCACGGCCAAGAACGTCGTCGTCAGCGACACGCTCCCGACGGATGCGGGCCTGAGCTGGAGCATCGAGAGCGTCAGCGGTGACGGCAGCCCATCGTGCGAGATCGTCAGCGGCGTGCTGTCCTGCACCTCCGCCGCCCTCGCCTCGGGCGAAAGCTTCACCGTCCACATCGTCAGCGGCACGACGTCCGCCACGTGCGGCCTCGTTGACAACACCGCGTCCGTCACGACAGGCAACGACGGCCAGGATTCGGACGATGCGTCCGTCTCCGTGCTGTGCCCGGACGTGACCGTGCTCAAGAGCGCGGACAACAGCCCGATCAACGCCGGTGACACAGCCGCGTTCACGATCACGGTCGGCAACGCCGGCCCCGGCGTCGCCAAGGGCGTCACGCTCAGCGATCCGCTCCCGGCCGGCATCAGCTGGACCGAGGACAGCGCCGACTGCACCATCACCGCCGGCACACTCAACTGCTCCTTCGGCGACCTTGCCGTCGGCGAGCAGAAGGTGATCCACGTGACCGGCCAGACCGACGCCGCCGATTGCGGCACGCTGCCGAACACGGCGACCGTGGGCGCGACCAACGAGGCGACGGCCCAGCAGGGCAACAACACGTCGAGCGCCAGCATCGTCGTCGAGTGCCCGGACATCTCCGTCGTCAAGTCGGGCAACGGTCCGATCAATGCCGGTGACACGGCGACCTTCACGATCACACTCAGCAACGCCGGACCGGGCGACGCCTACGGCGTGACGCTCAGCGACCAGCTGCCCTCCGGCGACTGGACGCTCGGGGGCGCCGACAGCACGGATTGCGCCATCGATGGCTCGAACCTGCTCACCTGCGACTTCGGTACCGTCCTCGCGGGCGACGACCGGGTCATCACCGTCAGCAAGGCCTCCGACGCGGCCGACTGCGACGCGATCCCGAACACGGTGACCGTCGCGGCGACGAACGAGCCGGCGGGGACCGACGGCAACACGAGCCAGGCGACGATCGTCGTCAACTGCCCCGATCTCGAGATCGTCAAGGACGGCAACGGCCCGATCTCGGCGGGTGAAGACGCGGTCTTCACCATCACGGTGACCAACCACGGCCCGGGCGTGGCGTACGACGTCGCGCTCGAGGACGAGCTCCCGGCCGGGATCGTCTGGGAGCTGGGCGGCCCGAATGCCGGGCTGTGCTCGATCGACACGGCCGTCGACCCGGACCTCCTGACCTGCGACTTCGGCACGCTTCAGGTGGGCGCCTCGCGCTCCATCACCCTGACCGGTGAGACGGACGCGGCCGACTGCGGCAGCATCCCGAACCTGGCGACCACATCGGCCTCCAACGAGGACACCGACAACGACCAGTACCCGAACACCGACGACGCCACGGTCGTCGTGGACTGCCCCGAGATCGTCATCACCAAGACGGCCGTCGATCCGGAGATCACCGCCGGCGACCCGATCGGCTTCGATATCGTCGTCACCAATACGGGTGAGGGCAGCGCCTTCAACGTCCAGGTCACGGACGATCTGCCGGATGGCATCGACTGGGCCGAGGACAGCGACGTCTGCTCCATCGTCCCGGATACGGGCACCGTCGGCCAGGTCATGACCTGCGACGTCGGCACGCTCGCCGCGCAGGGTACGTTCACCGTCCACCTCAGCGGCACGACGGATGCGGCCGACTGCGGTGTCGTGGACAACACCGCCAACCTGACCTACACGGGCGGCTCCGGCTCCGACGATGCCGACGTCACGGTCAACTGCCCCGATGTCTCGGTCATCAAGTCCGGCAACGGGCCGATCGTCAACGGCCAGACGGCGACGTTCACCATCACCGTCACCAACCACGGCCCGGGCGATGCCTATGAGGTCACGCTCGAGGACCAGCTGCCGGCCGGCGACTGGACCCTGGGCGGCGACGACGCCGCGGACTGCTCCATCAGCGCCTCGAACCTGCTCGCCTGCGACTTCGGCACCATCGATGCGCCGGGCGCGGAGAGCGACAGCAGCCGGACGATCACGGTCAGCAAGACCGCGACCACGGACGACTGCGGCATCATCGAGAACGAGGTCACCGTTGGCGCCGCCAACGAACCCGCCACGGACACGGACGACAACACCGACGACGCGACCATCGCGGTCCGTTGCCCGGACGTCGATATCGACAAGACCGCCGATGACACGCTCGTCGAGCCGAACCAGACGGTGACCTACACGATCAACGTGTCGGTCGCCAACGGGCCGGTCACGAACGCGGTCGTCACCGACGAGCTGCCCGTCGGGCAGACGTACGTCGCGGGTAGCGCGGCACCCTTCGAGCCCACGGTCTCCGGGGGCGGCAGCACGCTGACCTGGACGTTCGCCAGCCTGCCAAGCGGCGATCCGGCGGCCACGATCACGTATGACGTGACCATCGATCCGGCCGCCACCGGCGACCCCCAGGAGAACACGGCCGAGGTCTGCGTC
>JAOUEG010000133.1 GCA_029858845.1 Chloroflexota bacterium
GACGCCCCGGACGGGGCGAGGCTGAGCCGGTCGGCGAGCGCGAGCGACAGGAAGACCGAGTGCAGGTCGTGGAATCCATCCGCCCGCCTGCCGATGACGGCCAGGGTCAGATTGAGCTTGGCCGGCGCCAGGCGCACGACCGGGGTCAGCCGGGCGGTACTCATCGGACGCGGATCATCGATCGCTGGCGGCCGGACGGCGACCACGGCGATCCTCGGGGAGCGGCCCCAGCGCCTCCCGGAGCGACAGCCACTCCCCCACGGCCAGGGTCTGCGGGCGACGATCCGGCGCGATCCCGGCGGCGGCAAGCGCGGCGGTCACGCGCCCGGCATCGACCGGGAGCTGTCGTGCGAGCACGTTGTGGATCATCTTGCGCCGTTCCCGGAACGCGGCCTGGACCAGGCGCCAGAGGCCGTCCTCCTCTTGGGGCGAGAGTCGGTCGTCGACATCGTACGGTTCGACCACGATCACGGCCGACTCCACGGCGGGCTCCGGCTCGAAGGCTCCGGCGGGCACCCGCAATGCGACCCGCACGCGGGCGTGGTACTGCACGAAGACGGACAGGTAGCTCATCTTCCCGGGCGGCGCGGCGATCCGGTCGGCGACCTCGCGCTGGACCATCAGGACGAGTCTGGATGGACGCGGCACGTCGCCCAGCAGGGCATGGAGGATCGGCGACGTGATGTGGTACGGCAGATTGGCCACCACCTCGTAGGGCGGCGCGACGAGATGGAGCAGGTCCTGGTCGAGGGCATCCCCCTCGATGAGCGTCAGTCGGTTCGCTTCGAGCGCACGGTCGAACCGCTCTCGCAGGAATGCCGCGAGGCCCCGGTCCAGCTCCACGGCGGTGACCCGTGCGCCGGCATCCAGCAGGCCGCCGGTCAGGAGACCGAGCCCGGGACCGATCTCCAGGACGCGGTCTCCGGGGACGGCTGCCGCCTCGGCCAAGATCGCCTCGAGCACATCCGGATCGGCCAGGAAGTTCTGGGACAGGGCGTGTCGCGCCCGCAGCCCCGCAGTGCGGAGCGTGGCACGCACGTCGGCCGCATCGATCCGCCGTCCCGTCTCCGGGCTGCTGCTCACCGCTTGGCCAGCGGCAGGGACGGTCGGGCGTCGAGGTCGAGGGCGGCCCGCTCGCCCGCGAGCAACCGCCGAGCCCCGGCCGCGCCGATCATCGCGCCGTTGTCCGTGCAGAGGCCGGGTCGCGGGACGATGAGCGGCGATCCAAGAGCATCCGCCTCGGCTGCCATGCGCTGGCGCAACGCGGCATTGGCGGCAACGCCGCCGCCAAGGAGGATGGACCGGGCGCCGATCTCGCGAGCGGCGCGCGCGGTCTTCGTCGCCAGGACATCGACGACCGAATCCTGGAACCCCCAGGCGAGTTCGGCGGTGGCCTCGTCGGAGAGGCGGGCATCCGGGTCGTCGTCCGGCAGCCCCTCGTCCGCCCGGGCCGCCGCAACGATCCGGCGGGCCGCCGTCTTCAGGCCGGAGAAACTCCAGTCGTATGAATCGCCCATCCACGCCCTTGGGAAGCGGACGTCCCGACGGACGGCTCGCTCTGCTGCAGCCTGGATCGCCGGCCCGCCCGGATAGCCGAGTCCCAGCATTCGCCCGACCTTGTCGAACGCCTCACCCGCGGCGTCGTCCACGGTGGTGCCCAACAGGCGATAGGTCAGGTGGTCTTGCATCTCGGCGAGGAAGGTGTGCCCACCGCTGACCACCAGGGCGACCATCGGAAAGAGCGGTTCCTGACGGGAAGACTCGTCCTCGCCCGGGTCCAGCAACCAGCCGGCGTACACGTGTCCCTCGAGGTGATTCACCGCGATGAGCGGCTTGTCATGGACCCAGGCCAGGGCCTTGGCGAAGTTGATGCCGACAAGCAGCGAGCCGGCCAATCCCGGGCCGTAGGTCACGGCGATCCCGTCCACGTCACGCCAACCGACGCCGGCTCCGTCCCACGCCTCGTCCAGTACCGGAACGATCCAGCGCAGGTGGGCCCGGGCCGCGACCTCCGGGACGATGCCGCCGGACGGGGCGTGGAGGGCCACCTGCGAGGCGACAACGTTGGAGACGATCCGGCGCCCGCCCTCCACGAGAGCGATCCCGGTCTCGTCGCAGGACGATTCGACCGACAGGAGCAGCGGGCCGCTCATCCCGTGCCCTCGAGTTCGTCCGGGTCGACCGGCGGCTGCGTGGCATCGAGCGCCGCCCGGAGCCGCTCGATACGCTGGCGCATCCGGGGATCGGCCAGCGGCTCGGTGGTCATGATGAGGGCGTCCTCGTTGTCGTCGCTGTAGTAGCGCGGTCGCAGGCCGACCGGTCGGAACCCGTACTTCTCGTAGAGGCGACGGGCGGCCAGGTTGGAAAGACGCACCTCGAGCGTGGCCTCGTGGGCGCCGTGGTCGACGGCGAGGTCCAGGAACGCGAGCAGGAGGCGTTCTCCGATGCGCTGCCGCCTCCACGCCGGGTGGATCGCGAAGGTCGTGATGTGCGCCTCATCCACCATCAGCCACAGCCCGCCGTACCCGACGAGGTGGTCGCCGACGCGGGCGACCAGGTAGTGGGCCAGGCGGTTGGTCTCGAGCTCGCTCCGGTAGGCGTGCTCGGGCCATGGCGAGGTGAAGCTCGACTTCTCGATGCGATGGACCTCCGGCAGATCGTCGAGCCGCATCGACTCGACGACCACCTTCACCGGAGGTCGCGCGACCATGCCACGGTCCCGCTGCCGGCACGGGCTCCGCGCGGCAACGTGATGTATTCAGGGACGAGCGCCGCCAGACCGACGGTGCCCTGGGTGAGCGCCGAAGACAGGCGCGGCACGCCGGATCGCAGGAGCGCGGCACCCAGGCCGGCGCGTGCGGCCTCGCCTCGCGTCAGCGCGTCCGGCGGGGCGCGGTCGACCAGATCGACGGCGACCAACGACTCGCCATCCCGCAACTCGGGCTCGATTCCGCCTCGCAGCAGGCTCGGTTCCTCGCCCGGCCGCACGAGGATCCGATCGGATGGTCCGGCGGGCAGCAGCAGGACCGCGCCAGGTGCGCCGTCCGCGGAGAGGAGGGCCTCCGCGGTGGAGAGGCCGACCAGCGGGATGCCCAATCCATGGGCAAGGCCCTTGGCCGTGGCCAACCCGACGCGCAATCCGGTGAAGGCGCCGGGGCCGGTCCCGACGACGATCCCGGCGAGCACGGAGCGAGCCACGCCCTCCTGGCCAAGGATCCGCTCGATCGCCGGCAGCAGCGTCTCCCCGTGCCGGTAGCCAGCCTCCCAGGATGTCGACCTCGCCACGCTGCCTTCGCCCGTCCCGAGAGCGACGACCACACGGGTGGTGGCCGTGTCGATGGCCAGGATCATCTCCGGCTTCAGGTCGGCGCTCATCGGGCGGCCTCGAGATAGCGGCGGTATGCCGGCGACCCCGCGACGAGGACGATCGTCCGGGGGTCGTCGCCGGCTCCCTCGATCCGGACGTCCAGGCGTCCCTCCGGCAACGCGTCACCGAGTCGCTCCGGCCATTCGAGCAAGGTCACCCCGACTCCCTGACGGTCATCGATCAGACCCCCGGCGAGCGCGTCCGCGGCGTCCGCAAGCCGATAGGGATCGAGATGGAAGAGCGGCAACCTCCCCTGGTACTCGGCCATCAGCACGAACGAGGGCGAGACGATCACGTCGATCACTCCCAGGGCGGCCCCGAATGCCTTGGCGAAGTGCGTCTTCCCCGCCCCCAGATCGCCCCACAGGCAGATGAGATCGCCGGGGCCGGCGACCTCGGCCAGGGCCGATCCAAGTCGGCTCGTGGCCGCGGGATCCGAGCACACGATCGTGCGCGATGTCAGGGTGGCGCTCGTCATCCTGCGAGGGTAGCCGAGAGTCAGCCGAACCGCTCCAGGTCCCCGAGCGGAACGGCGATGACGGAGCCATCCGGCAGCCGAACCCTGGCCGCATCGAGCTGGACGCCGCCAGGGAACCGGCGGAGCCCGAGCATCCCGGCCCAGGTGCCCTCCCGACCGGCGTGCTCCCCCGAGCGGACCCGGACGTGACCGGCCGGCGCAGGTGGCGGGATGACGCCGGGAACGTCGAATACGAGCATCGGCGGATCCGTGACGATCGCGACCTCGGCTCCGACGAGCGCGTCGAAGACCGCTGCGACCGGGCTGGACAACGGGCGGCGGACCGCTCCATCGAGGACCAGCACGGCGAACGGGGACAATCGATGCAGTGCGGCGTGCTGGCGGGCCTCGGAGGCCACGAAATCGCGCCGCTCCTTGCTGGCCAGACCGCTCACGATCACGCCCCGGATCCCCATCGCCCTGGCTCGGGTGAGCGTTTCAGCGTCGATCCGGGAGCCGACGACCAGGATGGCACCCGCGAAACCCACGTCGAGGCCACCCGACCGGAGCTCCCCGTCCCTTCCCGTGGCGAGTCGTAGCTGGCCCCGAGTCGGACCGCCGAGGGCCACGATCCCGGTCACCGCCCGCCCGCCGGTCCGCACCGTGACCGCCCCTCCTTGGCGAACCTCGCGAACGATTCCGGCAACCGGGCTTTCCACGGTCTCCGTCAGATCGCCGCCGGCGATCCGCCAGCGCCCGCGCCACTCGAACAGGAGCTCTCCCTCGGAAACGCGCCCGCCGGGCTGCGGCTGGGCCGAGCCCGGGACCGCGAGCTCCTGTAGCTGTGGGTCCCGCAGCCGTTCGATGATCGGCGCCCCGGGAACGACCGTCTCCCCGACCGCGACGAGCGATCGGTCGCCGGGCTCCAGCCTGAACCGGACCTCGACGTGATCGTCGATGATCCGACGCAGGCCGACCAGGCCGATCTCTCGGTCCATGTCGGACATGTCGGCTGACCCGGTCATTCGCTCGAACCAGCCCACAGGGCGCGTTGCCACGCCTGGAGCAGATCGCGCCGTCGATCGGCGCGGTCCGGAAGTCGGAGCGGGATATCGCGCAGGTCCACGAGCAGCCCGCCCAGCCCGCCTGCGACGTCGACGGCGAAATGCCGCCCCCGTGTCGCCAGGCGGACCGTGTCGCGAAAGCGGAACTCCGCGGTCCCGGTTTCCCCGGGTGCCAGATCCACGAGCTCCAGCCCACCCGGGACCAGACCGACTTCGGTCGTGGTGCCGCCGGCGTGGAGGGTGAGGCCACCGGCCGAGCGACCGGCGCGGAGCCCGGCCGGCATGATGACCGTCCCGAGCGGGGCAAGCAGGTCATCGACCAGATCCGCGATGAGCGCCCGGCGCTCCCCCGGGTCCGGGATCGCTCCGAGCGTGGCCAGGAGCCGCGCGTGATCAAGGGCGACCTGGCTGGCACCGGGCCGGCGGATGACATCGGCGAGGGCAAGCGTCACGGTCGGAGCCGGGACGGAAGACCAGACGCCCCCCGATGCCACGACGATGTCGGGCGGGGGCTCCGAGGCCCGCTCGGGCGTCGCCGCGACGAGCCTGACGAGCGCCGCCCGGGCCGCCGCCATGCGCAGGGCGGAACCGTCTCCGGCCGCACCCGCCCACGGCGCGATCCGGAGTTCACGCAGGCCGTCCCTGAGCCGATGGCGATCGGTCGGCACGGTGGACCAGACGAGGACCCCGTCCACGGCGGCGTCGTCCGGGTCGTTGGGCGCCACAGCCGCGTCGGCGACGACCGCGACTCGCGGAACACCCTCCTGCCCGCCCGCCGACGGCGTGGCCCAGGCGCGCACGCCG
>JAOUEG010000134.1 GCA_029858845.1 Chloroflexota bacterium
GTTCGACGGGATCACCGAGGAGTGGCGGATCGTCGGCGTGATGGACATCCGTGGGCGTCTGTCCGATGCCCTCAACAAGCGGGAGGCGATCGAGATCCTGGACGTCCGCTGGGCGCCGGTCGACGGCTCGGAACCCCTCGCCGACGCCCCGGGCATCAAGTCCGTCGACCCGTATGACCTGATCCTCGTGCTGGCGGGCGAGGCGACGCTGCCCCCGCTGACCGACGCGGAGCGGGTCGCCTACAAGGTCCACAAGGTCGCCTACGACGTCGCGTTGGAGGTCCCTCCGTTCCGCGTCGTCGGGACGGTCTACCTGCATCCGGGTTCCGAGCCGGAGCGGCTCACCGATCGGGCGACCGAGATGTTCGTGCCGGTCGTGGAGGCCGTGGCCTGGCTCGGTGATCAGCGGCTCACCGAAGAGTTGGACGCCATCCTCGTCAATCGCTTCTACCTGCGGGGGGTCGAGCAGGTCGACAAGCGCACCGGTGTCCCTCACCAGCGACTCCCGGGCGCTCCGCTCGGGGGCGTCAGTTGGCAGGATCGCTCCCGCTAGGCGCGTGCCGCCGCTTTCTGGCGGCTGAACAGGCTGAAGGCGGCCTTCTGCGCCGGACCCTCGACCGGCGCTCCCAGAAGCCGGTCGGCCAGCGTGTCGAAATCTCCCGCGACCTTCTCCTTCGGGAACATGTCGATCACGGTGCGACCTTCGTTCGCCGCGCGGACGAATAGGAGACCGCCCGATCGGATCTGACCGAAGGCGGGCATCCCGATGGTCTGTTCCATGTCGGCGACACTCACGCCGCTGTTGGCGCGGTTGACGATCAAAGCCAGGCGATCGCGGATGGCGAGCTCGGTCGCGACATCCGTCAGCTGGACCGCCGCGCGGATCGCCGGGACGTCGGGGGTCACCGGCAGCAGGATCCGATCGGCCCGCTCGAAGATCGCCAGGTTCAGGGGGCTGTAGGACGGATGCAGGTCCACGACCACGAAGTCGAACCCGCGGCGTGCCGCGTCGATCGCGTCGGCGACCCTGGTCGGATCGAGGATCTCCGTGTGGAGTGGTGACGCCGTGAGCGCGACCACGCTCATTCCGGACGCGTGGGCTGACGCCAGCTCGGCCAACGACTCGATCGGACCGCCCTCGAGTTCGTCGCGCCAGCTGTCCACGACCGTCCGCACCCCGTCGATGCCGAGCGAGGTCGCCACATGGCCGGTGACCGTGTCGCCGTCCACGAGCAGGACGCTCAATCCCTTGCGGAGCTGCAGGGCGGAAGCGAGGTTCGTGGCGATCGTCGTCTTTCCGACGCCGCCCTTGGGGTTGAAGAGGGCGATCAGCGTCGCTCGATGCCCCCAGCGTTCCGCGCCAAGATCCCCGTCCAGCTTCACCTGGCCCGATCCGTCGTCGACGGAGGCCTGGCGGATGCACATGGCCTCCACCCGCCAGCGCAGCGAATCGGCCGAGTACGGACGCGTGAGGTACTCGTCCTCCGAGCTGCTCGACGTCTGCCGCGACACCAGCTGCTCGAGCGCCCGGTGGGAGACGATCATCAGTGCCGGGATGGACCGGCCATCGTCGCGAAGCAGGCCGTAGTACTCGAGCGACTGATCGAAGTCCGTCTCACCGTCCAGGATCGCCAGGGCCACGTCGTCGCGGCTCGCCAGGAGGGCCTCCAACTGATCCGGGGCGGTGACCGTTATGGCCGGGAATCCGGCCTCGCGCAACTCGGCCGCGACCGGGCTCGCCTCGTCCTGCGGCAGGGCGACGACGATGGCGGGCCTCGCCATGCTCAGCCCTCCGCCTCGGGATCCCGTGCGGCGACTGTCAGCTCATCATCGTTGTCGGCCGTGACGCGGGCGTGGAAGCCGGGCAGCGTCGGGATGACGTCGCGAACGGCCACGTCCGAACCGTGGTTGACGGCGAAGACGAAATCGCCGTCCGGACCGGACGAGACCCCGACCGACTGAACGCCGGCGACGCGCGAGAGGTGGCGCTTGAAGCCCGCGATGCTCGCGACGCTGATGAGGCCCGTGACGACGACCCGGGTGGTCGACACGTCGCTGCCCGGGGCGTCCTCCTCCGGCATGATGCCGGACAGGCGCGCCGCGATCGCTTCCTCGGCGATCTCCGGGACCGTTTCCTCGGAGCCGTCGTCCGTCGCAGAGAAGCTGGCCGCCTCGGCCTCGGCGGCGGCGAAGTCGGTGGTCAGCCCAAGGGCCGCAAGGCGCGGGTCACCCTCGGGCGCGGCCGCGTCGGCGGCACTGGCCGGACCGTCGTGGTGGCTCGCGACGTCAGAGTCCTGTGTCTCGGGGGCCTGCCCCCAGGCGGGATCGGCACCCCAGGCGGGGTCTGGCGTGAACGTCTCGGCGGTGGCCTCGGCCGGCGAATCCGGCGCGACTTCGACGGTCGGCACGGCCCATGTACCGGTACTCGCTACCTGCTCGACCTCGGCGGCCGGCTCGGACGACATCTCCGCAACCTGCTCGCCCACGGCGGCCGGCTCGGACGACATCTCCGCAACCTGCTCGCCCACGGCGGCCGGCTCGGACGACACGGGCTCGGCGTCGGACGGGGCTGCGCTCCAGCCGATGGCTGGCCCGTCCGGATCGAAGGACGGGGGCTCGGGCAGATTCTCGGCCATCGTCGCGAAACGGGTCGGGTCCTCTTCCGCCATCAGGCGCTCGAAGAACGCGGCCATCTGAGCCTCGAAGGCGTCCACGCGCGCCTGGACCCGCTCGATTCGGGCCTCGATCTCGCCGGCATGACCCTCGAGCTCGCGATCCAGGCGAGCCTTGCGGTGCGAGATGCGCTCGTCCGTCTCCTCCCTGATCCGGGCGATCTCGGCCTTCGACCACTCCCGGATCCCGGCGACGTCATCGTCGGCCTGCTTTCGCAGCTCGACGGCCTCGCCCGCCGATTCGGCGTGGATCTCTTCGATGTGAGCCTTGGCTTCCGCGCTGAGGCGGGTCAGGGTCTCCTCGCGTGCGGCGTCGGCCGTGGCCTGCATCGCCTTGGTGAGGTCGGCCATGAACTTGTTCGGCTTGCGTGCGGCCTCGGCGAGCCCTGCCGCCGGTGCGGTGATGGCCGTCGGCGGCTGCGCCGCGGGGAGGGTCCCGGACATGACCGGCGGCTCGCCGGCGGTGTCCTGGGCGGAGGTGGCGGGCGCAGCGTCGATCATGTCGGTCGTCTCGTGCTCCTGGTCCGGGGTGGGGGGCGTCGCGTCGGCCGCATCAGTCGGGACGGCGGCCGCGTTCGCGGCTTCGCTTCGGTCCGAGCTCCAAGGGAGCCGGAAGCCGGGCTTCGCGTCGGTCGTGGCCATGGTCGGTTCCTCGCTGATGGGCTGGCGCTATCGCGGTTCGGGGCGTGGTCGCACTGTGCCAGCGAGGTCCGGTGTGGTGGAGTCCGCTAGAGGTACCAGCGCCGGGCGCCGGTCGTACCGTCGGGTCCGGCGCCACGCCTGGCGGTGCAGGCCCGCACCGCCTGGATTGGCGGGTACGATAGACGGCTCATGGAACCGATCGACAGCCTCGGCAGGCCGCTGCGCGACCTTCGCATCTCCGTGACGGACCGCTGCAACTTCCGCTGCACGTACTGCATGCCCAAGGAGGTCTTCGGCCGCGACTACGCGTTCCTGCCCCGGGATCAGGTCCTGTCGTTCGAGGAGATCGAGCGCGCAGCCCGCGTCTTCGTCGCAGCGGGGGTCGAGAAGCTCAGGATCACCGGCGGCGAACCGCTGGTCCGACGCGACCTGCCCCGCCTGATCGCCCTTCTGGCGGCGCTCCGCACGACCGACGGCCGGCCCCTCGATCTGACGCTCACGACCAATGGAGCGGCTCTGCGCGGGCTCGCGCGACCGTTGGCAGAGGCCGGCCTGGGTCGTGTCACCGTCAGTCTCGATTCTCTCGATGACGACATCTTCGGGGCGATGAACGGCATCGATTTCCCCGTCTCACGGGTCCTGGACGGGATCGCCGCCGCGCTCGAGGAGGGACTGACACCCCTCAAGGTCAATATGGTCGTGCGTCGCGGCATCAACGAGGCGTCGATCGTCCCGATGGCCCGCTGGGCACGTGACATCGGCGTCACGCTGCGCTTCATCGAGTACATGGACGTGGGGCACTCCAACGGCTGGCGCCTCGACGAGGTCGTGCCGGCGCAGGAGCTGATCGACACGATCACGGCCGCCTGGCCTGCCGAGCCCATGGAGGCCCGATACCGGGGCGAGGTCGCGGGTCGATGGCGGTATGCGGACGGGGCCGGGGAGTTCGGGATCATCTCCTCGGTGACGGTGCCGTTCTGCCGTGACTGCACGCGCGCCCGCCTGTCCGCCGACGGCAAGCTCTATACGTGCCTGTTCGCGACGGAGGGTCGCGATCTTCGTGAGGTGCTGCGCGACGGCTCGACCGACGACGAACTCCGGGCCTTCGTCGCAGAGACGTGGGGCGCCCGCGACGACCGCTACTCGGAATTGCGGACCCTCTCCACGCGGGACGACCGGCCGGACCTGCCCCGGATCGAGATGTTCGCGATGGGGGGCTGAGCCGGTCGAGCGCGGGCCCTAGGCGAACGGCGGTGATCATCCACAGGCTTATCCACATGCGGCCGGGACCCGTGGACAGGTTCGTGCGCGCGAGCCTTCGTTTGGTGGATAAGGCCGTTGACCGAGTTCCCTCCGCGCCACTACCGTTCGGGTTGCCCGAAGAGGCCGACAGGAACGCAGGAACTGAGATCACATCAAGGGCCCTCGATCCAGCGCCGGTCGCTTCGGGCGCTTCGTCGTCCGGGCTGGTGCGGCCGTCTCACCACGGCCCCCCGCGCGGCCTAACGCCCGACGGGACGCGATCGGCATCCCGGTGTCGATACTTCCGTCGGGCGGACGAAGTCGCGGGCCTCGGCCGTCTACCCCCTGGACGCGATCCTGGAGGCCCGCATGCCTGAGCTGACCACGCCGAACGATCCGTCGCGGCCGATCCCGCCAAGCGAACAGCCCGCCCGCCTCGCGGCCCTGGTCGACGCGGTGCGCGAGCGGACGGATCTGCGCCCCGAGGTGGGGATCGTGTTGGGCTCGGGGCTGGGCGGGCTCGCCGACGACCTCGAGGACGCGATCGCCATCCCGTTCGCTGCGCTGCCCGGCTGGCCTGCGGCCACGGCGCCGGGGCACGTCGGCCGCTTGCTGCTGGGGCAGCTGGCCGGCAAGCCGGTTGTCATGCTCCAGGGTCGCTTCCACCTGTACGAGGGCAACGACCCCGGTCTGGTCGTCCAGCCGATCCTGTTGTTCGGGGCGCTGGGCGCCCGGGTGGTCGTCCTGACCAACGCGGCGGGTGGGCTCGACCCGACGTTCGGCGCTGGGACGCTCATGGTCGTCTCCGATCACATCAACCTGACCGGGCGTACGCCGCTGCTTGGCCCGAATGCCGATGCGCTCGGCCCGCGGTTCGCCGACATGACGGACGCCTGGAGCCCGCGGCTGCGAGCCCAGCTCCATGCCGCGGCGCGAGCACAGGATGTGGAACTCGCCGAGGGGATCTACGTGGGTCTGCTCGGGCCGACCTACGAAACCCCGGCCGAGGTCCGGATGCTGGCCCTTCTCGGCGGCCACGCCGTGGGGATGTCCACGGTGCTCGAGTGCATCGCTGCACGATGGGTCGGACTCGAGGTGTGCGGAGTCTCGCTCGTCACGAACGCTGGCGCCGGCT
>JAOUEG010000135.1 GCA_029858845.1 Chloroflexota bacterium
GTTCGCCACGCGCTCATCGGCCCCGCAGCTCTCGGTCTCGATCGGCTGGAAGGTGAGGCGGTCGGACTCGATCGCGAAGCGGGCGGTCACGTAGCAGTCGCGATCGTCGTATCGAAGGCGACCGTCGTCAAGGAGCGCATATGGTCCACCGCCGATATCGTCAGGTGGATCCCCGCTGGCGTATTCGATGATCGCGATCCGGTCAGCCGTGAACGTGAGCTCGTAGCGCGTGCTGGCCTCGATGGGATCGTGGATCAGGAATGCCTCGATGTCGTCGATGTCGTGGCCGCGCTGGAGCAAGGCGTTGATCCATCGTTCCCGCGAGATCTCCTCGGAGACCCAGCGGCCGCGAAGCTCGGCGGCGGCCTCCGGTACCGCTGGACCACCGACGCCTCCGTTCGGAATGGTGCGTTCACCGACCCCCGACCCGATGACGATGCCGAGCACGATGGCTCCGAACAGCGCCACCGAGAGCCCCGAGGCAGAGATCCGACCTTTCGGCGTGCGGAACGAACCGGAGACATAGAGTGGCTCGCCCGGGGGACCGGCCCGGAGTGCGCGCTCGATCTGGGCGATGTCCATCACCGGTCCTCGATCTCGACGATGTCGATCGCCAGTCGCGCTCGCAGCGTGGCGATGGCCTGGGTCGCGTGCGATCTCGAGGCACTCGAACTGATACCGAGGACCTGTCCGATCGCGTCGTGGGTAAGGTCGGCCCGGTATCGGAGGTACAGCACCTGACGCTGTCGGACGGGCAGTCGATCCACCTCTCCCCACACGACGATCCGATCGTCAGCGCTCATGCTGCGAGGGGACATGCTGCCCATCCGATCAACCAGCCCGGCCACACGCCGACGGAGCCGATGCTGGTCCATGGCCAGTCGGTAGACGCTCTGGAAGGCCCATGAACGCGGATTGACGACGAGGATCCCCCGGCCGAGCTCCGCCAGCAACCGAGCCAGGACTTCCTGAACGACGTCGTCCGCCTGGTCGTCGGTGAGACCCAGCCGACGAACGAAACCGAACAGGGCCTGCCCATCGGTACGCTGCAGGTCGCCGACGACCACCGCGATCTCCTCGCGGTCGACCTCGATCGGCCGGACATCGGATCGTTGGAGGAGACTCCAAGCGATCAAGGGCCGCTGACCGGACGAAGGTGGGGATGGGTCCCGTCGATCGGCTCCGGTGTGACCCATCGCCGATTCGTGCCGTCGAGCTCGATCACGGCCATCTGGCGGACGCCCCAGCCGGTGCCATCGACCTGGGTGAAGATGATCGAGGCGCCGTTCGGTGTCATCCGGGGCTGTGTGGCGCGAGTGTCTTCGGCACCGAAATCGGTGAGTCTTCGAAGGTCACTCCCGTCGGTGGTCACGCTGTACAAGTTGGCTGGATCCGTCCCATCCGGGAAGAGGCCCAGGTCATAGCTGTTGAAGATGATCCGATCCTCCCCGGCCCAGTCCGGATATGCGGCGTACAGCGCTGGATCGGTGATCCGCTCCTCTGGTCCACCCAGGAGGTCCGCGATGTACACGGCCCTGGGAGCCCCGTCATCCAGGATGTCGCCCCGAGTGTAGGCGACCGCCATCCCGTCCGGCGAGATGCGTGGCTGCTCAGCGGTCAGCCCGTCGGTCCGAGTCAGCACGATCGTCGATTCACCGCTGGCCATGTCGTAGCGGCCGACGCCGAACGTGCTCGGTGGGCGATCTGGCTGGGCGTCGCTGTCGATACCGAAGTAGATGGCACTGCCGTCCGGAGCCCAATCGGGGTAGTTCAGCGTATTGCACGGCGCCTGGCAACCCATGAGGACCTGGGAGTTCGTCCCGTCCGCATCCACGACCCACAGCTCGTTGGAGCCGGATGGATCCGCTCGGATGAATGCGATCTGCCGCCCGTCTGGCGACCAATCGGGGTGGGTCTCTTCGCCGGGCAGGTCCGTGACCAGTTGATGCTGCCCGGTCCCATCGCGACGAACGAGGAAGATCCCGTCGACGCCGGCAGGATCGAGCCATTGGAAGACGATCCACTCTTCGCCGTCGGCGACAGCGACGTCGTCCGTAGGAGAGGGAACGGCTGCTGTGGCAGTCGGCGTCGGGGCCGGGCTGGCCGGCGCCGCCGGCGACGAAGGTGCTGCCCCAGGCGCACCGGGCGTGCTCGATCCTGCTGCAGACGAGCAGGATGCCACCGCGATCGTAGAGCCACCGATGATCATGAACATCCAACAAAGCCGTGTCAGCGTTCGCAACGTCGCCTCCCAAGCGGCCCGCTGATGCCCGGGCCTATCTGTACGACGCACGACGGGCCTCGAACGCTCAGAGGGCCGGTTCAGCCCCGGCGGACGACCTTCAGACCGTCTGAGCCCTAGCCGCCCAGTCCCGGCGTGTGAGCGTAGGCCGACAGGGCGGGCTGTCCGCCGAGGTGGGCGTACAGGACGCGCGAGCCCGGTGGGATCTCGCCGGATCGGATCATCCCGATCAGGCCGGCCATCGGCTTTCCCTCGTAGACCGGGTCGGTGATCATCCCCTCGGTTCGCGCAGCGAGCTGGATCGCCTCGATCGTCTCCACGTCCGGGACGCCATAGCACGGTCCGGCATACCCGTCCACCAGTGTGATCTCGTCGTCGCGCAGCGCCCGTTCGACGCCGAGACCGAGGTGTCGCGCGACACCCGTGACGGCACGTGTGTGGTTTGACTGGACCCCGCCGATCGAGACCAGCGTGTCGCAGCCCTGGGCCAGCGCGTCGGCGACCAGGTACTCGAGCTTCCGGACCTTGTTGCCACCGAAGGCGATGCCCGAGTTGCAGTCCTCGCGCTTGGCCCAGATCTCGACCCGGCCACCGAGTGCCGCGCTCAGGCGCGGCAGCGGATGCACGGGCGACGGCCCGAACAACAGGGATGCGCGCGGGAACTCATCGATGCTCATGCACGCACACTACCGGAGCGAGGACGCCGTCAGCTGGTCGGTGGGACGGGCTCGCCCGGGAACAGCAGCCGGTACTGCTTCGCGTACTGGCGCTTGCCCATGAGGCGCCAGAGCACCCTCACGGAGAGGGGCAGACCCGCGTAGAACTGCTTCCGCTCCGCGGGCGTGGAGTTCGCGAGCAGCATCCCGAGTTGCGGCAGGAGGCGACTCTTCGGGATCGCGTCGACGCTGTGGTCGCCCATCGCCGACCATTCCTCCGCGGAGACCACCCGCTCGGCGACCGGCACGACCTCCACCACTTCACGGCGCAGGTGGACCTTCAGCACATCGAGCATCCGCTCGTAGGCATCGGCCAGCTGTTCGCCGACCGCCGGGTCCGCCGTCGCGCGCCATCGGGCCAGGAGCGGACTTGCCTCCTCGAGCAATGCCGCGACCTGCGCGTGGTGCGCGCGCATCTGGCCGACGTGCAGCGCGCAGGCGGGAGCGCGCTGCTCGAGCTTGTCCCACAGGAATTCGTCTTCGCTCTCGTGATGCGAGTGCAGCGTCGCGTCGAGATCGGCGAGCCACTGGCCGAGGAAGTCGCTGCGCGCCGTGTCGCCGGCTGGAGCGCCGCGCACCATCCCGGGCGCCTGCTCGTATCCCCACAGGAACGCGTTGTGCAGGATGCGCATGTCGTCGCCGTTGCACATCTTCGGCCCGTCGGGGACCGGGGGAGGGGCCTCGCCCGGCAGGGAGACGTACTCCATGGTCATCGATGGACCTCCTGGGGGCGGGATGGCTGGGCGCCAAGCGTACGGGACCGTGACCGCCAGCTGCAACCACCCAGCAGCCGGGCCGATCGCCCCGGGGCACGGGAGTAGGCCCGGTGGCCTGCGGAGCATCGAGACCCCATCTGTCATTCGACCGATGGATCCCTGCCTTGCGGCCCTCGACCGCAGGTGGTCATGGCGTCACGCTGTCAACATGCACCGTCTCCGAATCGTCATCGTCGTCGCCATCGGCGCCATGGTCTGCGCCGCGTGTAGCTCGATCCCCGCGCCCTCGGAGAGCGCGGTCGCCCTGACACCCGCCGCGCCGACATCGACCACGGCCGTCGGCCACGCGTCCGCATCAACCGCGACCCACGAGCCGACGCCGACCCCGATGCCCGAGATCGGCTTTCGCGCGCTCGACACGCCGGCGGGCTACAGTCGAAGCCAGGCCGAGGCCGTCGATGGCACGACGGCCGTCGGGTGGGTCCAGGTCGGCATCGCAGACGAGCAGCCCGCCGTCTGGGATACGACCTCCGGTGCGCTCCGGGTACTGTCCGTGCCCAAGGAGTTCGTGCACCCGAACGGCGATACGTTCGTCCGGCTCGAAGGCGTGAGCGGCACGACCGCGGTGGGGACAGGCATCCTCGGTGCGAAGGGCAAGCGCGGCCAGACTCGCGCGATGGCCTGGGACCTCGCGACCGGCGATCTCCGGATCCTCGACATCCCCGCTCCGTTCACCCAGACCGAGGCCCATGCCATCGATGGGACGACCGCGATCGGTCAGAGCTGGACCGCCCATGGGGAGACCGGAGCGCCGGTCACGTGGGACACCGAGTCGGGCGCCGTCCGGAGCCTCGAGGTGCCCGCCGGAATCGTCTGCATCGATCCACACGCCGTCAGTGGCGACACGATCGTCGGGACGCGGTGCGATGATGACGACGCCATGCCCGTGGTTTGGAGCCCCATCACCGCCGAGGCACGCGACCTCGACATGCTGCCGGCGACCAGGGGCGGCATCCCTCGCGCCGTGGACGGCGTGACGGCGGTCGGCGAATGCTGCTTCGGCGAGGAGGGTACGCCGCTGCCCATGGCCTGGGATACCGCCACGGGGGCGGTCCGTCAGCTCAGCCTGCCGGCACCCTTCGCCCATGGCTCCGCCGTTGGCGTGAGCGGGTCCATCGCGGTCGGCCGAGCCGACACGACCCAACTCGTGTGGGATCTCGGCACCGACGACGTTCGCGTCCTGCCGGCACCGCCTGGTTACGACGAATACTCTGAGGCACTTGCGGTGAGCGGGCGCACGATCGCCGGGTATGCCTGCCAGCCGCCGGCATCGATCTCCGAAAGTTGGCGTTGCGTTGCCGCCGCCTGGACACTCCCATGACGGCGGCGAGCGCCCTTTCTCCGGCCGCCTAGTGCAGCCGTTCCCCGGACCGTCCATCTTTCACCCGACCCGACCTTGGTGATCACTGGGTCCCGGCTATGCAGACATAACTCACCTTATCGGCAGTGTAGTGCCCACCTCTTGAACCAGGGCGGATGGCGCAAGGACAGCTTGAGACACTCTGTGTCTAGGGTTCCGGCGCGGCCTCAGCTGCGAGTCGCTCGAACACGCGTGAGTAGGACGAGCGCAGCGTGCGGGTGCCGGCGATCCGGTGGACGACCGCGATCATCGAGCCCAGCAGACTGGTCGGGCGTCGGCGCCAGTAGATATCCACCTGGCTTCCGCCGCCCGGCAGCGGGACGACGACGACCCGGATCCCGTCCCCGGGCGTGCAGAAGTTGCTCTCGAGGACCGTCCAGGTGACGGTCCCGGGCGTGGACCACTCGTAGCGGGCCAGCTGCCATATCGGCAGCTGTCGGTCACCCTCCATGACGATCGCCCAGCCGTCGCCGCGGTCCCGGACCACGAACCGCGCCGGGTCGAGATGCGGCCAGATGAGGGGCCGCTGCGGCGTCATGTCGACGAGGGCGTCGACGACGAGGCTCGGTGCCAGGGTGGTCTCGAAGG
>JAOUEG010000136.1 GCA_029858845.1 Chloroflexota bacterium
GTCATCAGCGAGAGCGTGATGACCGGCGCCGGAACATCGAGATCGATCGCCTCCTGCACGGTCCAGCGTCCCTCGCCGGAGTCGGCGACCCAACCCTTGAGGTGGTCCAGGTCCTGGCCGTTGGCGCGGAAGGCACGGCCGGCCAGCTCCAGGAGCCATGAGCGCACGACGGACCCCTGCATCCAGAGGTCGGAGATCCCGGCGAGATCCAGGTCATAGTCGCTCGCGTGCAGGATCTCGAACCCTTCGGCGTAGGCCTGCATGAGTCCGTATTCGATCCCGTTGTGGACCATCTTCACGTAGTGGCCGGCACCTGGTCCGCCCACGTGGAGGTAGCCGCCCTCAGGGGCAAGGGTCAGGAAGATCGGCTCGAGCGGGACGACCGCATCCTTGTCGCCACCGACCATCAGGCAGTAGCCGACCTGGAGGCCCCACACGCCACCGGACGTCCCGGCATCGACGTACCGCAGCCCGTGTTCGCGAAGCATCGCGTGGCGTCGGACGTCGTCATGGAAGTTCGTGTTCCCGCCGTCGATGATGGTGTCGCCGGGTTCCAGGACACCCATCAGCTCGCGGATCTGCGCCTCGGTGGCGTCCCCGGCCGGGACCATCACCCAGACTGCCCGGGGTGCCTCGAGCTTGCGGACGAGGTCCTCGATCGAGGACGTCGGGATCGCCGCGTCGCCGAGTTCCCCGGCCAGCTCGGCCGTCTTCTCCGCGGTCCGGTTGTGAATGACGACCTCGTGACCGTCGTGGACGAGCCGACGGACCATGTTCGCCCCCATCCGGCCCAGACCGATGAACCCGATACGCATCTGCTCAGTCCTCCGATCGCCGATCGAGCGCTGCCGTCAGGGCTCGCTCCAGGGCGGCCAGCCCGGCATCCACGTCGTCACCGAGGTGGACGCGGAGGATCGGCAGGTCATTGGCCTCGATCGCGCTGAGATCGCCGGCGGCCTGGGCGTCGATGAGCTGGCCGAACGTGTACGGCCAGCCGGGGATCTCCCGGTCGCGCGGGTGGTCCGATGTCAACTGCAGGAACCAGCCGATCGGCGCCCCGCCCTTATGGAGCTGCCCGGTGCTGTGCAGGAACCGCGGGCCGTAGCCGGCTGTCGTGGCGCGTCCGGTCCGCTCCAGCAGGAGGTGTCGGATACGGGCGAGTGCCTCGTCACGGGTGGGCGTGGGCGCCACGAAGGCCTGGAGCGCGAGGTAGGCGTCCGTCCTGCGGCGGGCCAGATGGCGGGCAAGCTCGCCGACCACGCCGCCGTCCGACGTCGTGAGGCGGAGCGGCGCATCGCCGTACAGCGTGAGCCCGTCCCCGGACGCCAGGGGTGGCGGCGGCGCGACTCGCGCGCGCTCGGGGCTCTCGAGCAGATCGCGCGTGCGCCGCTTCGCTTCCTCGACGTTGGGCTGGTCGAACGGGTCGATCCCGAGGACCGCACCGGCGATCGCGGTCGCGACCTCCCAGCGCACGAATTCCGCCCCGAGGTCGATCGGGTCGGCCAGTTCGATCCGGATGACCGGATGTCCCGCTTCAGCGAGCTCGTCCGCCAGGGCTTCGCGGGCATCGTCGGCCGGGCTTCCCGCAAGGACCAGTCGCACGAAGGAGCGGTCCGGACCATAGTCGCCGACCGCCGCGAGGGGCTCGAGGTCGATCGGCACGATCCCGCTGCCATGCTTGCCGGTGCTCTCGGCGATGAGCTGCTCGGCCCACGCTCCGAAGGCCGTGATCTCGGCGTCGGCCAGGAACGTGAGCTTGTCCCGCCCGGCCCTGGCGAGCGTCCCGAGGGCGAGGCCCAGCGAGACGCCGGGGTTCACCGTCGGTTCCGGGGCGCGGCACGCCCCCAGCATCGCGCTCGCGGACGCGAGCAGCGCGTCGAGGTCGAGCCCGATGAGCGACGCGGGCACGAGCCCCACGTAGGTCAGGGCGCTGTATCGCCCGCCGATGTCCGGCGGGTTCAGGAAGATGCTCCGGAACTCGTCATGGTGCGGGAGGGCCTCAAGGCTCGCGCCCGGGTCCGTGATGGCCGCGATGACCTCGCCGGCATGCTCGTAGACGTGGTGGTGTCGCGCATCCAGCGCGGCATGGGCACGCGCTCGACCCTCGGCCAGGAAGGCGCGCGTCTCCACCGTCGTCCCAGACTTGCTGGCCACGATCATCAGCGTGGACAGCGGATCGAGGTCATCCAATACGGCGGCCACGGCATCGGGATCCGTCGAGTCCAGGACGCGCAGGTCGAGATAGCCATCCACCGTGCCGAACGCCTGGTGGAGCACCTCCGGGGCGAGGCTGCTGCCCCCCATCCCGGCGACGATCGCGGTCGTGAAGCCGGCCTCCACGATCCCGTCGCCGAAGCCCTCCAGGGCCGCGATCTGGCCCGTGAAGTGCTCCGGTGCATCGAGCCAGCCGAGTCGGTCGGTGATCGCCGAACGGATCCGTTCGTCGCCGGACCAGAGCGTGGTGTCGCGGTCGAAGAGTCGATTCGACCACGCTTCGTCGCGGGCGCGCTCCACCGCGGCATCGAAGTCGGGCTGGGCGGCTCCCAGGCGGAATCCCGGAAGGCTGAGCGTTGACGGAGCGGGATCGGTCATCGTGGTCTCCGGAGGGTGGCATCCGCCTGTGAGCGGACGATTGCGACTCGAACCGGGCTGGTTGGGGCGCTGCCGGTGCTCGGGTCTCCAATGGTACGCCCGCGCCCCGCGGTCGTCGGGCGCGTCGTGGCCGGGCCGGCTTCAGCCGGACGCCGGCCGTGGCGTGGGACCGTGGGTCGCCTCGATCGCGTTGACCTTGTCCAGGCGCCGACGATGGCGAGGCTCGCCGCTGAACGCGGCGCCGACGAAGGCAACCACGATCTCGAACGCCGGTTCCGGTCCGATCACCCGGGCCCCGAGGGCCAGCACGTTCATGTCGTCGTGTTCGACGCCTTGGTGTGCCGAATACGTGTCATGGCAGACGGCCGCGCGGATCCCCCGGATCTTGTTGGCGGCGACGCTGGCTCCGACCCCGGAGCCGCAGACCAGGATGCCGCGATCGGCCTCGCCTCGCTGGACGGCCAGGCCCAGGCGCTCGGCGAAGTCCGGGTAGTCGTCGCCGGGATCGGATCCATCACCGCCGAGGTCGATCAGGTCGTGCCCGAGGCCGGCCCGATCGAGACGGACCAGGAGTTCGTCCTTGAAGGCGGCCCCGGCGTGATCGGCGGCGAACGCGACGCGCATGCCTCAAGGATACGGCCTCGACCGTGGCATCCGGCGGCAGGCCGTCAGCGGTCCTGCTCGCGTGCCGCCTGGTGCCCGAAATGGCCGCCATCGAGCGTCGGCACCCGGCCCCTCAGGCCATCGTGGACGACGCGCCGACCCACGTCCGCGACCCGCTGCGATGTGAAGCCGAAGTGCTCGAAGATGGCGCCGGCCGGCGCGGACGCGCCGAAGTGGTCCAGCCCGACGATGGCGCCCGCATCGCCGACCCATCGCTCCCAGCCGAGCGTGACGCCCATCTCGACGCTGACCCGATGGCGAACGTCCGGCGGAAGGATCGCGTCACGGTAGGCCTGGTCCTGGGCGTCGAAGCGCTCCCAGCAGGGGAGGGACACGACGCGAGTCGGGATGTCGTCCGCTTCGAGCTCCTCGGCCGCCGCGACGGCGAGGTGCAGCTCGGAGCCTGTCGCGATGACGATCAGCCGCGGCGTCCCGCCGGTCGCCTCGCGCAGCACGTACCCGCCGCGTGCTACCCCCTCGCGGGCCAGGCTCGAGGTCCCCGGCAGGGTGGGCACCTTCTGCCGGGTCAACGCCAGGGCCACCGGTCCACCGCGTCGCTCCACGGCGAGCGCCCAGGCGGCGGCGGTCTCGTTCGCGTCGCCGGGCCGGATGAACCACAGGTCCGGGATGGCGCGGAGCGCGGCGAAGTGCTCGACCGGCTGATGGGTCGGACCATCCTCGCCGAGACCGACCGAGTCGTGCGTCCAGACGTGGATGACATGGAGGCCCGCGAGTGCGGACAGGCGGATCGCGCCGCGCATGTAGTCGCTGAACGTCAGGAACGTGGCGTCGTAGGGGATGAACCCGCCGTGGTAGGCGATCCCGTTCGCGATGCCGCCCATGGCGTGCTCGCGGACCCCGAACCGGAGGTTGCGGCCCGGCTCCCCGGGTGCGTAGAGCGATGCGCTCTTGACGTCGGTCAGGTTGGATTCGGACAGGTCGGCGGCGCCACCGAACAGCTCCGGGACGGGATCGGCGAGAGCCTGGATGGCGTCCTGGGAGGCGTTCCTCGTGGCCACCTCGCTGCCGGCCTCGTAGACCTTCAGGCCGGCATCCCAGCCCTCGGCCAGACGGCCCTCGATGCGCCTCGTGAACTCCTCGGCCAGCTCCGGATAGGCAGCGGCGTACGATGCCAGGCGCGCCTCCCAGTCGGCGACGAGGCGCTCGCCGGCCGGGATCGCCGCGCGGAAGATCGCGAGCGCGTCCTCCGGAACGTAGAAGGACCGGTCCGGGTCCCAGCCATAGGCCTCCTTGGTCAGGCGAACCTCGTCGGCGCCCAGCGGGGCGCCATGGGCCTTCTGCGAATCCTGTCGGTTCGGACTGCCGAACCCGATATGGGTGCGGACCGCGATCAGGCTGGGCCGGTCATCGTCACGGGCCAGGTCGAGAGCGACCTCGATCGCATCGACGTCATTGCCGTCCGCGACGCGGTGGGTATGCCAGCCGTAGGCATGGAACCGGGCGAGCACATCCTCCGACCAGGCCATCTCGGTCGGACCGTCCAGCTGGATGCGGTTGTCGTCGTACAGCACGATGAGCTTGGCCAGGCGCAGGTGACCGGCAAGACTCGCGGCCTCCGAGGCGATGCCCTCCTGGAGGTCGCCGTCGCTGGCGATGACGTAGGTCCGATGGTCCACGATGACGTGTCCGTCGCGATGGAACTCGTGGGCCAGCCGCCGCTCTGCGATGGCCATGCCGACGGCATTCGTGAGCCCCTGGCCGAGGGGCCCGGTCGTCGCCTCGACTCCCGGGGTCAGTCCGTATTCCGGGTGGCCCGGGGTCCGCGAGCCCCACTGCCGGAACGACCGGAGATCGTCCATCGAGAGGTCGTAGCCCGTCAGGTGCAGGAGCGAGTACAGCAGCATGCTGGCATGACCGGCGCTGAGGACGAATCGATCGCGATCCGGCCAATCCGGACGGGTCGGGGCGTGGCGCAGGACCCGGGTCCAGAGCGCATAGGCCATCGGAGCCGCGCCCATCGGTGCGCCCGGATGCCCGGAGTTGGCCTCCTGAACGCCGTCGATGGACAGGGTCCGGATGGTGTCGACGGCAAGGCGGTCCAGGTACGGCTTCAGGGGAGTCATGAGGCGGAACACTCCGGGAGGCGCATGGGTCGTTCGCGGCCATTGTAGGCGTCCGCTGTGGTGGGCTCGGTGGACGACGCAGCCGGATGACACCTGCCGGGGCGGCTACCATCGTCGTCATGCCCCGACTGCGCCCACCCGGACCGAGGCGCCGCCCCGCCCCGCGGATCGTCGTCGTGGGCGATCTCGTGCTGGACGTCGTCCTCGCGCCCGAGGGTCCCCTCCAGACCGGCACGGACGTGCCCGGTCGGGTGTCCCTCGTGCAGGGCGGATCGGCGGCCAATACGGCCCGCTGGCTCGGCCGACTCGGAGCGAACGCCAGCCTGGT
>JAOUEG010000137.1 GCA_029858845.1 Chloroflexota bacterium
ATCCTCGGGCTCGCGGTCGGCGTGGCGACGTTCGTCGGACTGATGATCCTGAGCGTCACGATCGATCCCGTATTCGGGCGCTACGCGGTGCTCCTGTCGGTCATCGCCGGCATCCTCGAACTCGTCCCGATCATCGGGCCGATCATCTCGGCCGTCCCTGCCGTCCTGCTGGCGGCGACGGCCGGCCTGGAAGCGGTGATCGCCGCTCTTCTCCTGTACACGCTCGTGCAACAAGTCGAGAACAACTTCCTCGTGCCCAAGATCCAGGGCGACGCGATCGATCTGCATCCCGCCGCCGTGATCTTCGCCATCATCATCGGCGGAGCCCTCGCCGGGCTCCTGGGCGCGATCTTGGCGCTGCCGATCACGGCCGCGTTCCGGGACGTCGCCCGCTACCTCTTCCGGCGTGTCAGTCCCGAGGCGCCCGACGCGCTGGCGGAGTCCATCAAGGGCATGGACCTCGAGCGCCGTTGGGTCAGGTCGAGCGGCGCGGGGGCCGCCGGAGGTGACCCGCCGTGAGCGGGCTGCCCGACGCCTACAAGACGCTCCAGGTCGATCCCGAGGCCGAGGACGAGGTCATCACGGCAGCCTATCGACGGCTGGCGCGCAAGTACCACCCCGATGTAGCCGGCGGCGCCGAGGCGGCGGACCGGATGGCGGCGCTCAACGCCGCCTGGGAGCTCATCGGGGACCCGGCGAAGCGGGCGGCCTACGATCGCGAGCGAGCCGTCCGTGCGAGGGCGACTGACGCTCGGGAGAGGCCGGCGCAGCAGGGGCCGCCGAGCGAGGGGCCGACCGCCACCCAGCCAGGGACCCCGCCGTACCCGGATCCGGCCCCCCCTTCAGGCCCGGTCGACCGAGGGCCGACGCCCCGCGAGCCCGAGTCCGTACCTCGCGACTGGACGAGCGGCCGATCCTCCGTCGGGGGCGGCTACGACCCGTCGATGCGGACGAGCGACGGGACCGGCGCCGCCGGGCCGCCGCCGGGGCAGCCATCGGGCAGCGTTCTCAACTTCGGCCGCTTCGCCGGGTGGTCGCTGGGTGAGATCGCCCGGGTCGATCTCGAATACATCGAGTGGCTCGACCGGATGCCGATCGGGCGGCCCTATCGCGACCAGATCGACGCCATCCTTCGCCGCACCGGGCGGCGGCGCTCCGCCACCGCCGAGGCCGGCGACCGACGGGGCCTGTTCCGGCGGCGCTGACGCGTCAGGGGGACCCGCCGGCGCCGCGAGCATCCAGCTCCGGTCCGGCAGAGGCCGACGCCTCGGCGGAGGCTCGCGGGATCGACCAGGCGAGCAGGTAGGGCGCGATGATCGTCGTGAGAACGACGGCCACCAGGACGGCACTGAACAGGCCGGCAGTCAGCAGGCCCGCCGCAAGCCCCAGGTTCGCGACCACGATGCCCACCTCGCCGCGGGGCACCATCCCGAAGCCGACCGTGGCCGAGCTCCAACGGCCGAGCGACCACGCCCCGATCACGCCGCCGGCTGCCTTGGTGGCGACACCGATGAGCGCGAGGCCGATGGCAAGTCCAGCGACCGGCAGGTCGAGCATCGCACTCAGGTCCAGCTGGGCACCGGTGACCGCGAAGAAGAACGGGGTGAAGATCTGACCAAGGGGCCGGATCTCGTGTTCGAGCTCCTCGCGAGCCTCCGTCTCCGCCACGATGAGGCCGGCCACGAATGCGCCGATGATGGCGGCGAGCCCGATCGCGGCGGCGATCAGCGCGACCGCGAACATGAGCATGAACGCGGGCACGAGCGGCGTCTCCGCGAACAACGGCCAGGTGAAGACCTCACGACGGAGCCCCCTGGCCCGACGTGCGGCCGCGAAGCCGAGTCCGATCAGCCCGAAGCCGGAGACGGCCACCAGCAGCGTGGAGCCGGAGATGTCGCCGGTCGCCGCGCCGGACACGATCCCGATCAGTACCAGCGCCAGCACGTCGTCGATGACGGCGGCGCCGAGCACGACGCGTGCGAACGTCCGGTCCAGCACCCCGAGCTCGGCCAGCACCCGACTGGTGATCCCGATGCTCGTGGCCGCCAGCGCCAGGCCGATGTAGAGGGCCGTGAACATCTCTTCGCCGATCCCGAGCCCGACCACGACACCCGCCCCGAGCGGGAGGATCATCGCCACGAGCGCGGTCAGGACCGCGGGCCTACCCACGGCCAGCAGATCGTCCAGCCGCACCTCGAGCCCGACCGCGAAGAGCAGGATGACGACCCCGATCTCGGCCAACACGGCCGCCGTGTCGCCCGGGACGACCAGGGCAAGGGCTCCGGGGCCGACGACGAAGCCCCCGAGCAGTTCTCCGACGACGGCCGGTTGACCAAGACGGCGAGCCAGCTCTTCTCCGATCTTCGCGCCGAGGAACAGGAGGAACAGGCCGATCATCCCCTCAAGAGGCGCGGCGGACGCGCCTGCGACGAGGTCGGCCAGGGGCTGCGGAAGGGCCAGGGAGTACAGCAGGACGGAAACCTCAGCTCAAGTAGCGGGCGAATACGTAAAGCGTCGCCACGGCGAGCGACATCGTCGTGACCAGCAGACCATACCGGAGGAAACTGCCGAACGAGATGGCGTGTCCCGCTTTCCCGGCGAGGTTGGCGACGACCACGTTCGCGGAGGCCCCGACGATGGTCGCATTCCCGCCGAGGCAGGCACCGAGTGCCAGCGACCACCACAGCGGTTCGATCGGGATGCCGGTGGCCCCGAGTTCGCGCACGACCGGGATCATCGTCGCCGTGTACGGGATGTTGTCCACGATGGCAGAGGCGATACCGCTCAACCAGATCAGCCCGAGGGTCGTGACGGTCGCGTCCCCGTTGGTGAGCTCGATCAGGCCGTGGGCGACGGCGTCGATGATCCCGACCTGGACGACTCCCTCCACCAGCATGAACAGCCCGACGAAGAAGAAGAGCGTGGGCCATTCGACCTCGCGGAGCACGCTCTCGGCATCGAGACGAGCGAGGATCGTGAGCACGGCTGCACCGAACAGGGCGATCGTGCCGGCCTCGAGACCCAGCGGCTGGGCCAGCAGGAAGCCCCCGATCGTCGCCCCGATGACCATCAGGCTGATGCGCAGCAGCGGTCGGTCGTTGAGGACCTCGTTCTCGTCCAGGGCCAGGACGGCATCACGCACCTCGGCGTGGACCGCGAAATCACGGGCGAAGAAGAGGCGGGTCATGCCGAGGAAGATCAGGAACACGATGATCGTCAGCGGCGCGAGGTTGACGAGGAACGCATCGAACCCGAGGCCGGCCGCGGATCCGATCAGCACGTTCGGCGGGTCACCGATCAGGGTCGCGGTCCCGCCGATGTTGGAGGCCAGGATCTCCGCGATCAGGAAGGGCAGCGGCGATACCTTCAGGACGCTCGCGATGTAGAGCGTGACGGGAGCGATCAGGACCACCGTCGTGACGTTGTCGAGGAACGCCGACAGGACGGCGCACACGATGCTGAGGACGATCAGCAGCCGGTACGGTTCGCCGCCGGCGATCTTGACCGAGCGGATTGCCACCCATGAGAAGAAACCCGTTCGCCGGAGGATCCCTGCCAGCATCATCATCCCGGCGAGCAGGAAGATGACGTTCAGGTCGATCGCGGCGAACGCGTCCTCCTGGCTGACGACCCCGAGGACGATGACGAGGGTGCCACCGAGCAGGGCCGCGATCGTCTTGTCCATCCGGTCCGTGGCGATCAGCGCATAGGTGGCGAGGAAGATGGCCCCGGCGAGTGCGACCTCCACCGCCGATCAGGCCTCGGTCCGCGGGTCGACCGGCGGACGGTCGTCCTCGAGCGCCTCCACGTAGCGCATGGTCAGCTCCAGCAGGTCCAGGTAGCCGGTCGGGCGGCCGGCCTCGTCGATGACGTACAGCCCCGAGAGGCGGCGGGCGTGCATCCGGCGGAAGGCCTCGTCGATCGTGGCCGTCTCGCTGATCGTGGCCGGCGTCACCATCACGTCCTCGACCGTGCTCGCCGAGACCGCGTGCCCGAACCGGGCGGCATCGGCGATGTCGGCGATGTCGGCGATCAGCGTTTCGGGGGAGACGCGGACGACGACCGCCTCGGCCAGGCCCTCGGTGGACAGCACACCGACGAGCACGCCTGCATCGTCGACGACGCCGAGCAGCCGGGTCTGCGGCCGCTCGGCCGCCCGGTGCATGACCTCGAGCGGATCGTCTCCCGGGTGGACGAGCAACGGATCGATCGGTAGCAGGGAGACGCACTCCTGGACCGGCGTATGCCGGATGCGTCGCGTGCGCTCACTCATCTGCACGGTCCCTCCCTGAACCGCTTCCTGCAGGCGGCGATCGGGTGAGCAGGTCTCCCGGGCGCCCGGGCGGTCACCATTCGGCCCGCGTCTGGCGGATGTTCACGCTCTGGAGGATGCCCAGCCCCATCGCCAGGCTGACCAGCGAGGCGCCGCCGTGGGTGACGAAGGGCAGCGGGATCCCGGTGATCGGCATGATCCCCATGACCATCCCGACGTTGACGACGAGCTGGAACAGGATCATCGAGGCCAGCCCACCGGCGAACATCGTCCCGAATGGATCGCGCGAACGCCAGCCCGCTACGAGCACGCGCCAGAGGAGCAGGACGAAGAGCCCGAAGAGCACCATCGCCCCGATGAAGCCGAGTTCCTCGGCCAGGATCGCGAACACGAAGTCGGTCGTCTGGACCGGCAGGAAATCGCCTTGAGCCTGCGTCCCATTGGTGAGGCCCTTGCCCATCCACCCACCCGAGCCGATCGCGATCTGCGACTGGTAGAGCTGGTATCCCGCGCCCTGGAGGTCCTTGTCCGCGGAGAGGAAGGACGTGAGTCGCTCCTTCTGGTAGTCCCTCAGGATGTAGGTCCACGCGATGGGGATCATCGCGACAACGCCGGCCCCCAGGACGGCCAGCCAACGCAGACTCGCTCCTGACATCCAGAGCATGCCGGCCAGGATGGCCGCGAAGACGAGCGAGGTCCCGAGGTCCGGCTGCAGCATGACCAGCGCCAGGGGCGGGCCGACGAGGAAGCACGCTCCCAGGATCGAACGGAGCGAGTCCAGGCGGCCTTCGCGGCTCGCCAGGTAGTTCGCCAGGACCACGATCATCAGGATCTTGGCGAGCTCACTGAACTGGAACGTGAACGGTCCGACGCTCACCCACCGGGCGGAACCGCCGACGCCATCGCCGATCGCCAATGTCAGCACGAGCAGCCCGAGCTGGAACGCGTAGACGGGCCATGCCAGCGTCTTGAGCCAGCGATAGTCGAAGAACGTCGCCGCGATGAAGACGACGGCCGCGATGCCGGTCCACATGAGGCCTCGCGTGAAGGTCGTGCCGGCTTCAAGCGGCGTGCTGCCGCTCTCGGCGCTGTTCGTGTAGGCCATCACCAGCCCCACCGCGGCGAGCAGGATGGCGTACGTCGTCAACTGCAGATCGAACGCCCGCCAGGCCGAGCCGACCGACTTGGCCGCCCAGTCCGTGACGCGCGCGGGCTCGGCTCGCATGACGCCCATCAGTCGTTGGTGTAGAAGTTGCCGCGCTCGAGGAGCGCCGGTAGACGGTAGTCCTCCTTGATCCCGTAGTGCAACTGGAAGAAGTACTTGACGATCTCGGTCGCCGCGTTGCCCACGGTTCGCGAGTCGTGGGCGAATGCGAGTACGACCAATTT
>JAOUEG010000138.1 GCA_029858845.1 Chloroflexota bacterium
CAGGATCACCTCGATGCCGGCGGCATGGAGCGCCCGGACCATCGACTTGAACTCGGCGACCTGCTGGCCTCCGTGTGGCGAGCTCGCGTAGCCGTTGTGCGGGGCGAGGAAGCCGATCGAGTTGTAACCCCAGTAGTTGCGCAGGCCACGCTCGACCAGGTGCGCGTCGTGGATGAACTGGTGGACCGGCAGCAACTCGACCGCCGTGATCCCCAGGGAGCGGAGGTAGTCCACCGCCGCCGGGTGGGCCATGCCCGCGTAGGTCCCGCGTAGCTCCGGCGGGATCTCGGGATTGTTCGCCGTGAATCCCTTGACATGCACCTCGTAGATGATCGACTCGCTCGGTGGGCGACGTGGCGGCCGGTCGTCCCCCCAGTCGAAGTCGGGATCCACGACGACGGACCGCGGCATGAAGGGCGCGCTGTCGTCGACGTTGGGGTGTCCGTCGGGATCGCCGAAGTGATACGGGAAGACGGCAGGGTCCCAGGTCACCTCGCCGTCGATCGCCTTGGCATAGGGATCGAGCAGGAGCTTGGAGGGATTGCAGCGGTTGCCGTTCAACGGGTCCCAGGGGCCGTGGACCCGATAGCCGTAGCGCTGGCCCGGCCCCACGTTCGGCAGATAGGCGTGCCAGACGTAGGCGGTCGATTCCGGCATCGGGATCCGAACCTCCGAGCCGTCGGCCTCGAACAGGCACAGCTCGACCCGGTCCGCAACCTCCGAGAACAGCGAGAAGTTCGTACCGAGGCCGTCGAACGTCGCTCCCAGCGGGTACGAAGCTCCGGACCAGACCGTCCGCTGTGGGACATCGCGTGTCGGCTCGAGGGCCGGCGACGCAGGTTGCGTCGCGCGGGAAGGCGTCGTCTGAGAGATCGGGTACTCCTGTCGTGGACACGCCGCGCGGCGCCGCCGGGCGCACGATGGTTCGAGGGTCGGGCGGGAGGGGCCTGACCGTATGCGAGACCGACGGGCACTGTCAAACCTGCGCGGTCGGCCTTCGGGCCCGATCGCAGCCGGGCTCGACGAGACGCGCGAGCGGTCGGGACTGCGCGCGATTCAGCCGGCGGAGATCTCGGCCTTCCGACGGGCCACGAACGCATCGAGTGCCTCGGCGATGGCAGGGTCGAGCGGCGGCGGCACGGCCTCGGCAAGCAGGCGCTTCCAGACCAGGTTGGCCCGCTCGGTCGCGGTGCGTGCCCCATCGGCCTGCCACGTCTCGAAGTTGCGCCCATCGGACAGCATCGGCTCATAGAACGCCGTCTCGTAGCGCGCGAGGGTATGGGCGGTCCCGAAGAAGTGGCCGCCCGGGCCGACGTCAGCGATGGCATCGAACCCCAGCGACGCGTCATCCACGACCAACGGCTGGAGGACCTCCGACATCATCTGCAGGATCTCGGCATCGACGATCAGCTTCTCGTACGACGCGGTCAGCCCGCCCTCGAGCCAGCCGGCCCCCTGGTACAGCAGGTTGACGCCGCCCATCACGGCCCCCCAGACGGCCATCTCCGATTCGTACGCAGCCTGGACGTCGACCACGGACGAGGCGGTCGCGTTGGACGATCGCCACGGCAGTCCGTAGCGCCGGGCCATCTGCCCCGACGCGAACTGCGACTTCACGGACTCGGGCGTGCCGAAGGCCGGCGCTCCGGTCCGCATGTCCACGTTCGAGGTGAACGCGCCGTAGACCATCGGGGCGCCCGGGCGGACGAGCTGCGCCAGGGCCACGAGGAACAGCGCTTCGGCGTTCTGCTGGGCGATGGCTCCCGCGAGCGAGACCGGGCTCATCGCGCCGGCAAGCGTGAATGGCGTCGCCACCACCGGCTGACCGTTGGCGGCCATCTCCATCAGGCCGTCGCCCATCGGCCCATCCAGGCGGAGCGGCGAATTGGTGTTGATGACCGTCATCGCCGACGGCTCGCGGACGAGCGTGTCACGGTCCACCCCGCGCACGATCTCCAGGACGGACAGGGCGTCGCTCACAGCGACCGAGCCGAAACCGAGGCACTGCCAGGTCTTGTCGAGTTCGACGGCAAGCGTCCGGTACATGTCCAGGTGGCGGGTCTCGACCGGCAGGTCCGTCGGCTCGAGCGGGCCGCCGCCCTCCTGATGGATGACGTCCAGGGCCCCGATGAGGCGCACGTAGTCCCTGAAGTCGGCGGAGTTCCCCGGGCGTCGCCCGCGATCCAGATCGCTCACGAACGCCGGGCCCCCGACCGCGCAGAACACGAGGTTGGAGCCGCCGAACGTGACGTCTCGCGCAGGATTCCTGGCGTGGAGCGAGAACTCGGCCGGGGCGAGGGCCACCAGCTCCTCCACCTGTGCCGGGTCCAGGCGGACGTTCCGGGTCAGGCGGTCGACGCGGGCGCCGGCGCGACCCAAGGCATCCAGGGCCCGGTCCCCGAGGACCTCCATGCCGATCTCGGCCAGGATGCGCAGGGAGGCCCGATGGATCGCCTCCACCTGATCGGCGGACAGGATCTCGACCGGCCGGAACGGGTTGACCAGCCGGCGCCAGGGAAGCCGCCGGATCCCGCCGCCGACGCGACGTGGGCGGCGGCGTGGACCCTCGCGGCCGGCGTCGATCGTCATGGACGGATGCTACGCGGGGGCCATGGAACGATGTCGCGCCATCGCGCGGCAGACCAGCTAGGCGCGCGGGTCGATGTTCGCACAGCAGAACGGGACCACGGTCTCAGCGATATCTCAGGAACGCCGCCCTGAATCGCTCTCAGCGGAAGAGCCGCCGGACGTGGTCGTGCCCTGACCGGGAGGAGAGGAGTCCCCATGAGGCTGAAGCTCCGCGCGGTCGTCGGTGATGGTCGCCGACGTGACCGTGTCCCGACGACCGACGGCGGAAGGTAGCCTGACGGCCATGCATCTGCTCGTCATCGAGGACGATCCCCGCCTCTCCCGGCTCCTGAAGCGGTTGCTCGAGGACGATCGGCACGTCGTGGAACTCGCCACGGACGGGCGGACCGGACTCGAGATCGCGGAGGAGGCGCCGGGGATCGAATGCGTGATCCTGGATGTCGGGCTGCCGGACGTGAGCGGACTCGAGGTTGCCCGACGGATCAGGGCGAACGGATCCGATGTGACGATCCTGATGCTGACCGCGCGGGACGCGGTCGGCGACCGCGTGAGCGGGCTGGATGCCGGGGCGGACGACTACCTGGTCAAGCCATTCGCCTTCGAGGAATTGTCGGCCCGACTTCGGGCCCTGGCACGACGCGGTACGCCGGCCGATGGCCGTCGCCGCACGGTCCCACGGCTGTCCGCGGGCGCGATCACCCTGGACGAGACCGCACGGCGCGTGACGGTATCGGACCGGCCCGTCGACCTGAGTCCGCGCGAGTTCTCGCTCCTGGAGTGTCTTCTGCGACATCCCGGCCAGACGCTCTCGCGCGACCAGCTGCTGGACCAGGCGTGGCCGTTCGGCGTGGCCGTGACCCCGAATGCCGTGGATGCCTACGTTCACTACCTGCGCGACAAGCTCGGCGATGCCGGCCGGCAGATCGAGACCGTCCGTGGCGTCGGCTACCGGCTGGCCGGTGACTGACGCCGCCCGGGCCGGGGAGGCGGGTCACGACGGATCCGCGGTGACGGCCGCCGAGGAGCGCCTGCTCCGGGGCGTTCGCGTCAACCTCGCGTCCTGGAGTGCCGGGATCACGCTGGCAGTGCTCGTCGTCCTGGGCATCACGCTCTTCGTGGCGGTGGATCGGTCACTGACAGCCTCGGGGACCGCCCAACTGGAGGCCCGGGCCGACGTGCTGACGGGCCAGCGACCCGATCCGGACGATGTCCTTCCCGAAGGTGGCTTGATCTTCGGTGGGCCAGGCTCGGGAACATTCACCCTGGTCGCGGATGCCGCGGGCCAGGCCGTCGTCGGAGCCGGCACCCGACAGGGAAGGCTGCCTCCCGGATTGCCCCTGGTCGACGGGATCGAGGCCGTCCGCGCGGGCGAGGTCCGCGACGTCCGGACCGCGACGATCGCCGAGGAGACGCCGGTCCGCGTCCTGACCCAGGAGGTCGGGTTCCGCGGCCGGACGCTCTACCTGCAGATCGTGGGTGATCGGACCGCGGAGCAGCGCACCCTCGCCGTCCTCGTCGTCGTGCTCGTCGTGGGCGGTATCGCGGCCCTGCTGATCTCCTCCGTCGCCGGGGCGGCGTTCGCGAGCCGGGCCCTGGTCCCCATCCGCCACTCGCTCGCGGCCCAACGTGGATCCCTTCGTCGGCAGCGTGAGTTCGCCGCGGATGCCTCCCACGAGCTGCGCACCCCGCTGACCGTCATCCGGGCAAGCGTCGAGGACCTGGAGCGCCATCGCTCCGAACCGGTCGGCGAGGTCGGCACGGCGTTGGCGGACATCCGCTACGAGGTGGACCACCTGACGACGATGGTCGAGGATCTCTTGCTCCTGGCTCGCACCGATTCCGGAGCCCTCCAGCTCCAGCGGGTGCCACTTGACCTGGGAGACGTCGCCGCCGACGGCGCCTCGTCGATGGGCAAGGTCGCCACCGAGCGTGGCATCGTCGTCGCCGTGGATCCGGAACCCACGGACGTCGTAGGCGATCCTGCCCGGCTGCGACAGCTGGTGGTGATCCTCGTGGACAACGCGGTCCGGCATGCGCCCGCCGGCTCGACCGTCGCCGTTCGCGTTCGCGCGGACGGTCCGGACGCCGTGCTCGTGGTCGAGGATGAAGGACCCGGCATCAGGCCGGAGGACCTGCCGCGCGTCTTCGACCGGTTCTACCGGGCGCCCGGAGCGGCCGGGGACGGGACCGGGCTCGGGCTCGCGATCGCCGCGTGGATCGTCAGCCGTCATGGGGGCCGGATCGAGGCGGCGAATCGTCCCGCCAGGGGGGCGCGGCTCACCGCGCGGATCCCGCTCGCGCACGCGACGCCGGCGACCATGGTCGAGCGGTCGCCGAGCGGCTGACCGATCTCCGTCCCGGGTGCCGTTCGCCTCCTCGGCCGGCTCCCGAGTCATGCCAAGCCGTGCCCTTCTGGACTCGTGCCAGGGAGGTGTCCGATGCGTGTCGTCGTCACCGGCGGGAGTGGCGAGGGGTGGATGGTGGGTCGTGCGCGAGCTGCGTGGCCACCGAGTCGTCCTACGCCCTGTCCAAGCTCGTCGGCGAGACCCTCGTGGGTCAGTTGGCGCGTCGGAGCGTATCGGCTTCGCCGGACTGCGGATCTCGAACATCCGATCCAGCACTGGGCTGACGGCCGAGGTCTTCCCCGATGTGCCGCTGAGGCGCCCTCTCCAGGGCCGCGAAACCCTGCTGTCGATCGAGCCGCACGCCGGTTGCCGGGCTACGAGCCGGCCCACGCCTGGGCGACCAAGTTCGAGCCTAGGCCCGGGCAGTCAGTCCGATTCGGCCGCGGCGACGAGGATCCTGGCCGCCTCAACGCAATCGTCACGCGTCACGTCGAGATGGGTGACGGCGCGGATGCTGCGCGGGCCGAACGCGAAGGTCAGCACGCCGGCTGCCCTAGCGCGCGCGACCAGGGTGGCGGC
>JAOUEG010000139.1 GCA_029858845.1 Chloroflexota bacterium
AAGGACAGGCATGCCCCGTCGGTCGCCAGCGGTCCCTTGAAGTAGTGGACGAAGCCGGCGGACCCGCTGGCCTCCTCGTGCGCGCGATCGTCGTACGCCTTCAGGGTGCCCTCGTCGGCGTCCGGATGGCGGACGGAGCGGAAGACGACCATGTACCACTCGCCCTCGCCGAGCGCCTCGCCGGCGGCCGACCAATCGAACGCGTCCGCGACGGGCAGGGCCGCGTAGCCATCGGAGAGCGGCGTCAGGGCATCCAGGGCGTCCATCGGTGGACGCAATATGCTCACGGGCGCCCCGATTGTCAAATTGCGGAAGCGGTTGCTTCCACATGGCAGGAGTGGATGGAGATCAGCGTTCGCCGGCGGGCTGGAGTGCGCGACCGATGGCGGCAGCCGCGTCGGCCAGGACCCGGGTGGACCGGCCGCGCCAGGCCGGCGTGGCGCGCGCGCTCGGCGCGACGACGGCGAGCGCCGCCACGATCCCATCGTCGCGCAGGACCGGAGCGGCGATCGTGACGATCCCCGGCGCCGGAGTCTCCTCGCCGATGGCGTTCCCCTCGGCGGCGATCACGACCAGTCGGGCGCGCAGCGCCCCACCGTCGGACGTCACGCCGAGGATCTCCTCCTGGACGTCGGGTGGGGCGTAGGCCAGCAGGACGTGGGCGATCGGACCGACGTCGAGGGGCGCGGCCGAACCGGGCTCCATGGCCACCCGGAGCGCGTGCTTCGATGGCTGCTGGTGCAGGCAGACCGCGGCGAGCCCTACCCGCCGGCTGATGACCGCCGTCTCACCGGTCTCCTCCACGAGCATCGCCAGGATGGGATCCGCACGGCGGATGAGCTCCTCGCTGCTGACCGTGGACCCGCCGCCGATCAGGAGCCGCGGACCGAGTCGGTAGCCGCCCCCACGCCGGTCCACGAACCCGAATTCGGCCAGCGTCCGGAGGTAGCGGTAGGTCGTCGAAAGCGGTGTCTCCAGCAGGCTGCTGAGTTCGTCCGCCCGGATCTCGCCGCGATCCGCGATGGTCAGGAGCACGCGCAGGCCGCGGGCGAAGGACGTGTCCTCCCCGGCTTCCTCAGGCGGGCGATCGCGAGCCGTGGTCATGAGCGTTCCGTCCATACCCGCTGCACGGTCGAGGCCCGCCCGTCGCCGGGCGGGCCTCGAGCCGATCCGTGACGAAGATCGTCGTCCTAGGAGGAGAGGAGACCCTTGTCCGTCAGCCACTGGCGGGCGACGTCCTGGATGTCCTCGTTATCCACGGCCACCTTGACGCCGAGCGCCGTGAGGTCCTCGGTGGTCATCTTGGCCGACACCTCGTCGAGCAGCTTGGCGAAGGCGTCGCGATCCACCTTGGCAAGGTAGTCCTCGCGGACGACCGGGGCCAGGTTCTCGGCCGGCTGGGTATCCAGGTCGTCCTCCAGGACGACGAAGCCGAAGGTGCTGATCGCTGGTTGCGTGGAGCACAGCCAGGCGAAATCGATGGCGTTCCCGTTGAGGGCCTCGGCGATCGGGGCGTCACACGCTGCGAGGGATTCGCGCTGGGCGGGCGGGTAGGTGATCCCGTACTCCTCCAGGGCGCCCTTGCAGAGCGGATTCTCATCGCAGTCCGGTGGGAGGCCCCACTTGAGGTCGTTCTGGACGGCCGCCAGATCGCTCATCTTGGCGAGGCTCATGCTGCTGGCCGTGTCCTGCCGCACGACCGCGGCGTTCGTGTCCTCGCCCGGGGTGATCGCCAGCACCGTCGCCAGCTTGCCGCCATCCGGACCCTTGGTGTCGTAGATCGCCTGAAGCGCTGCTCGGTTCTGCTCGCCGTCTCCGGTGATCTGGTCCTTGTCGTAGTAGCCGAGACCGGAGCCGACGTATTCCGGCACGAGGTCCACCTGCCCGGCCTCGAAGGCGGGGGCTCGTTCCTGGCGTGATCCCAGTCCGAGGTTGCGCGTGACCTCGTAGCCGTCGTTCTCGAGGACCTGGGCATAGATCTCGGCCATCAGTTTGGACTCGTAGAAATTGTCCGAGCCGATCCGGATCGCCTCCTTGCTGCCGCCACCGGAGCACGCGGCGAGGGCCACCACCATGGCAGCACCCAGGGCCAGCACGCGGTTCATCCGCATCTTGCAGATCTCCTCTCGATCGTTGCCATCCGCGGTCATCCCCAGCGCGACGATGGTCCGCGTACCTTACCCACCCGAGCGGCCCTCGGTCCAGCGATCCCGCGTATCCGTGGCGCACAGCCGGAGGGGGGTCGCTACGCGGCGGCCTCGCCTCCGGCCGGCAGGCTCCCGCCCCGGCCGACCGCGGGGCCGCGAAGGGCCCGCGGCGTGAGGCGGCGCTGGGCCAGGGCCAGGAGACCGTCCACGACCAGGGCGAGGGTCGTCACGAGCACGGCGCCGGCGAACAACCGGTCCGGCTGGTTGCGCGAAACGCCGTCGATGATGTAGCGGCCGAGGCCGCCGCCGGACAGGATCGCGCCGATGGTCGCCGTCGCGATCACCTGGAGTGTCGCCGTCCGGAATCCCCCGACGATGATGTTGCTGGCGAGCGGCAGTTCGAGATCGCGCAGGATCTGTCGCTCGCGCAGGCCCTGACCGCGCCCCGCCTCCAGGAGATCACGATCCACCGATCGCAGGCCGGCGTAGGCGTTCACGAGGATCGGCGGGATGGCCAGGAGGGTCATGGCAAGGAAGATCGGGAGGAACGAGAGTCCGAGCGCCGGTGGGTAGCCGAGCACCGGGGCCAGATCGAGCGCGATCGGCAGGAGTGCCACCATCAGCGCGAAGGACGGCACGGCCCGACCGATGTTGGACGTGTTGATGGCGAGGTTCGCGAAACGGCCGGTGTGGCCGATGAAGAGCCCGATCGGCAGTCCGACGGCGGTCGCCGCCAGGACCGCCGCGAGCGACAGGGCCAGATGCTCGACGAGCCGGACCGGGATCCCGTCAGGGCCCTGCCAGTTGGCCGGATCCAGGAAGAAACCGAAGACGTCCATCAGGCGGTCTGCTCGGCGCGAGCGCGCGCCCACGGCGTCGCCCAGAGCTCGATCCGGACGAAGAGGATGTCGAGGCTGAACGCCAGTGCGACGGACAGCACGGCACCGAGGTAGATCTTGGTCGGGAAGAAGGTCTGCAATCCCTCGGTGATGAACTGGCCGAGCCCGCCGAACGAGTCCCCCAGGATCGCGGCCACGGTGGCCAGGCCGACGGTCGTCACGGATGCAAGCCGGATGCCCGTGATCATCAGCGGGATGGCGAGCGGCAACTCCACGCGCCGGAGCCGCTCCCGGCGCGTGTAGCCCATGCCCTCGGCCGCCTCCAGGACGTCCGCGGGGACGGACTGGAAGCCCGAGACGTTGCTGCGGAAGAGGATGAGCAGCGTGTAGGTGGTCAGCGGGATGATCGCGGTCAGGAGCGACAGGCCGAAGATGGGCCGCAGGAAGGCGAAGGCCGCGATGCTCGGGATGGTATAGAGCAGGCCGGTGATGGCGGTCGTGGGTCCGTAGACGATGGGGCGTCGGATGGCCCAGATCGCGAGGCCCAGGGAGATCACGAACCCGAGTGCCACCGGGATCGCGGTCAGCTGGAGATGCTGGAACAGGCGGACCACGACGTCATCGAGATGGTCGCCGATCCAGGCCCAGTCGACGAGTGGCTTGTCCTCCATGACGGTCGCTCAGTCCTCGTCGCCGAACACGCCGTACATCCGGCCGTGCTCGCCTTCGCGCATGAGCCTGGCCACGCGATCCACGGTCATGACGCCCTGGCAGGCCCCCGTCCGATCCACGACGATGGCAGCCTGGACGTCCGCGTCCAGCATCATCGAGAGGGCGTCCTTGAGGGTCGTCCGGCGGTTGACGATGGGCGAGACCGGGTTGGCGAGTGCCTCGTCGAGCGTGCCGCTGGCGGGGATGTCCTCCTCGTCCACCCAGCCGAGCGGTCGATTCGCGTCGTCCACCAGCAGCAGGTAGCGGAACGGATCGGCGTGGGCCCGCCGGCGCGCATCCGCCGCATCGTCGCCCGGCCGCGCGAGGGGGACCTGGACCAGCTCGAGGTCGCCGACGCGATCGAGGGCTAGCCGCTTCAGGCCCCGGTCGTCGCCCACGAACCTGGCCACGAATTCCGACGCCGGGTTCGACAGGATCTCGGCAGGCGTGCCGAACTGGGCGAGCACCCCCCCGACCTGGAGGACGGCGACGAGGTCGCCCATCTTGATCGCCTCGTCGATGTCATGGGTGACGAACAGGATCGTCTTGGCCAGTTCCTCCTGCAGGCGCAGGAACTCGTTCTGCAGGCGATCTCGGACGATCGGGTCGACGGCCCCGAACGGCTCGTCCATGAGCATGATCGGCGGATCCGCCGCCAGCGCCCGGGCCACGCCGACGCGCTGGCGCTCGCCGCCGGACAGCTGGCTCGGGAAGCGGTCCCGATACGTGCCGGGCTCCAGGCCCACCAGCGCGAGGAGCTCGTCCGCGCGCGCACGCAGGCGGTCCGCGTTCCAGCCGAGGAGCCGCGGGACCGTCGCCACGTTGTCCGCGATGGTCTGGTGCGGGAAGAGGCCGACCTGCTGGATGACGTAGCCGATGCTCCGCCGCAACTCCGTGATGTCGCGAGTCGCCGCATCCACGCCGTCGATGAGGATGCGCCCGCTGGTCGGCTCGATGATCCGGTTGACCATCTTGAGCGAGGTCGTCTTCCCACACCCCGACGGGCCGACCAGCACGCAGATCTTGCCGGCAGGGACCTTCAGCGACAGGTCGTTGACCGCTCCCGGGGTCTTGGTCGAGGTGCCGCCCCGCCGCTTGACCGGGGCGTCGTAGCGCTTGGTGACATGCTCGAACTCGACGACCGCGGCACGATGTGCAGGCTGATCGGCCATCGGCGACGGGCTCCTTCGGCTGGGTCGACCGGGCAGGTCGACTGACGGTGTTGCTCGGCTCGCGTCGGGTGTCGGGCGACAGTAGCGCATCGGCAAGGGTGGGCGCGACCACCGCCGGGTCGGCGATACTGCGGACTCCAAGATGCGAATCACCGCCATCCGCCTGCAGCGCCTGCGCATCCCGCTCGAGCCGCCCTTCCTGGCCGCGTGGGATCCGGTTCCGCGGGTCGCCGTTCCGGCGACGATCGTCCGGGTCGAAACGGACGAGGGCGTCGTCGGGGTCGGGTCGGGCGACACGATGGACGGCTTCGAGGCCTTCCAGGACCTGTTCATCGGCCAGGACCCGCTGGCCATCGCCCGCCACGTGCGCGCGCTGGAGACGATCGACTTCCATGCCGGCCGCTACTGGCCGCTCGAGGCGGCCCTGTGGGACATCACCGGCAAGGTCGCCGGGTTGCCGGTGGCGACGCTGTTCGGTGGCGCCGCGGACGGGATCCCGGCGTATGCCTCGACCGGGATGCTGCTGCCCGCCGCCGAGCGGGCCGAATCCGCGCTCCGCATGCGCGCCGAGGGCTTCCGCGCGCTCAAGATCCGGATCGATCCGCGCCGGTTGGACGATGGACTGGCCGGCGTGGCCG